>NZ_JBVIIE010000016.1:0-175237 GCF_055569945.1 Streptomyces sp. NPDC031340 | reverse complement strand
CCGGTACGGTACATACGGCTTCCCCGCGGACCGAAGGGATCGGCAACAAAGCGCTCCGCCGTCAGCCCCGGCCGCCCCAGATACCCGCGGGCCAGCTGCGCTCCCGCCAGGTACAGCTCGCCCACCACGCCCGGCGGCACCGGACGCAAACGCCCGTCCAGCACGTAGGCACGGGTACCGGCCACCGGACGCCCGATGGGAACGAGTCCTTCCGCGGTCTGCCCGCAAGGCCAGCGGGTGGCCTCGATGGTCACTTCGGTCGGTCCGTACTCGTTGTGCAAGGGCACGTCGAACACGCTGCGGAAGCGGTTGACCAACTCGGCCGGGACCGTCTCGCTGCCGGTCATCACCCGGCGCAGGCCGGTGCAGGCGGCCGCGGCGGGTTCGTCGAGGAAAGCGCGCAGCAGCGTCGGCGGGAAATCCGCGGTCGTCACCCGCTCCGTCCGTACGAGGTCGGCGAGGTAGGCGGGGTCGCGGTGCCCGCCGGGCTGGGCCACCACGACGGTCGCACCGCTGACGAGCGGCCAGAACACCTCCCACACCGACACGTCGAAGCCGGCCGACGACTTGTGCAGGACGCGGTCGTCCGCCGTCAGCCGGTAGTCGCGCTGCTTGCCGTGCAGCCGGCCGACCACCGCGCTGTGCGGGACGGCGACCCCTTTGGGGCGGCCGGTGGAGCCGGAGGTGTGGATGACGTAGGCGAGGTTGCCCGGTGCGATCGCCGGGAAGTCCACAAGTTCCGCGCCGGCCGCGCCCGCTTCCTCGGTCACCAGCGGCGGACCGGCGGGGCCCATGTCGGCGGGACTGCCCGCCGCGGTCACCACGCAGACCGGTGCCGTGTCCTCGATGAGCGTCCGCACCCGCGAGGCGGGCAGTTCCCAGTCCAGGGGCACGAACGCACCGCCCGCCCGGACCACCGCCAGCAGGGCGACGATCAGTTCCACGGACCGGGGCAGCAGAACGGCCACCCTGTCGTCCGGACCGACGCCGCGGGCACGCAGCTGCCGTGCGAGACCGTCGACGCGGGCGGCCAGTTCGGCGTAGGTCAGCCGCTCACCGCCGCAGACGACGGCTTCGGCGTCCGGGGTGCGCAGCGCCTGGGCGGTGAAGAGCGCCGGCAGGGTGGTGTGTGAGTCGGTGGTGCCGGTGTCGTTCCACTCCACCAGGACGCGGTGCCGCTCGGCCGGCGTCAGGATGTCGGCCCGTCCCACGACGGGTCCGGTCGCCGGGCCGGCGAGCCGGCGCAGGAAGGAGGTGAAGCGCTCCTCCAGCGCGGCGAGTTCGCCCTGGGACCAGCTGCCGGGGTTGGCGTCGACGTCGACGCGCAGCGGGCCCGGATGCCGGGGATGGCCGCCGTAGCAGGTGAAGGAGACGTCGCTGACAGGGCCGTTGGAGAGGTTGTGGAGCGTGCCGTGCGCCCTGCCCAGACGCAGCCCCAGGTGGAAGGGCATGAGGTTGACCACCGGACCGTACAGCCGGCGGTGCGGCCCGGTGATGCCCAGGTGCCTGGCGATGTCCTCCTCACGGTGACGCTGGTGGCGCAACGCCTCCTTCATCCTGGTGCCCACGTGCCCGGTCAGGGCGTCGAACGACGTGTCGTCACCGATGGACAGGCGCAGCGGAAGGGTGTTGGACACCATCGCGGGAACCGTCAGCGCCGGCTCGCTCTGCCGGGCGGTGACGGGCAGCCCCAGCACCAGGTCCTCGGCACCTGTCACCCGGTGGACGTACGCGGCGACGGCCGCGACGAAGACCCGGTTCCAGCCGACTCCGACCCGTCGGCCCACCGCCCGCAGGTCCCTCCGGGCATCGTCGTCGAGCAGAAAGGTGCGACGCAGCGCCGCAGGGCCGGCGGGCACGGCCCCGCGGCCGAGGGCGGCGGGTTCGGACAGGCCGGCCAGATGTGTCGTCCAGTACGCGGCGTCCACGGCGTACTGCGCAGACGTGCGGTAGGCGTCCTCCTCCGCCACCAGGTCCCGAAGCGAGCCGTGCCCGGGCGGCGGGAGCGGCGAGCCGTCGAGGAGGGCCGAGTAGAGGGCGGCGATCCGGCGGGTGAGGAGGGCGGCGCTGAAACCGTCGACGGCGAAGTGGTGGCTGCGCATGTACCACCAGTGGTGCTCGGGCGCGAGACGCAGGACAGCGAAGGTCGTGGCGTCGTCGCCTCCCGGCTCGCGCGGGCAGGCCATGTCCCGGTCGATCCAAGCGCGTGCGAACTCCTCGGCGCCGTCGGTACCCGAGCAGTCGGAGAACACCTGGACCGGAGTGCGGACCGGCCCGGCCCACTGGTACAACCGGCCGTCGCGCTCCTCGGTCCTGAGGCGCAGGGCCTCGGTCTCCTCGGACACCAGCAGTACGGCCCGGTCGAGGAGATTGGTGTCCAGCGGGCCCCGGACGTCGAAGTAGAACCCGATGTTCTGAGCCGGGCTGTGCGGATTGAGCTGCTGGTCGAACCACACAGCGGTCTGAGCGGGCGTCAGCGGCAGACGCTCGTACCGATCGGACAGCACCGATGCTCCTTAAAACACGCGCGGATCGTTCCACGTGCACCGTCGGGCAGACAGAACCGACTTGGAGTTCAGAACGTCCGGCTCCTGGGACGGCACCCGCCGAACGGGCCGATGAGCCGTTGAAGGCTCCCTTCCGCATCTTCGAACGAGCACTTCGGGGAACCGGTTCACCGTGAGCCCGCGATCGGCGGCGGCTTGGGCCGATGTGCGCCACACGACCTGTTCCCCGCCTGCCCCGCCAGAAGTGGAAGCGCCGCTCGTGCGGCGAGGGAGGCAACGGCAGGCGGATCTGCGGCCGGGCCCGCGTCGAGATGCTGGGGGCACCCCCTCTGGGGGAGGGCGTGCCGGGGTCCGCGACGCCGGCACGATCCGAACGGCAGGGCCTAGGGTGCGGGCGTGCCGGCGTCGGCGTCTCGTGCCTGGATGGTGTCGGCGGCGCGGCGCAGCTCCGCCAGGACCGTGCGGACCGCCGTGCGGGCCGTGCGTTCGGGCCGGTGCAGCACGTCGATGTGGCGTCGCGCCCGCACCCCGGCGAGCGGCCGGAGGACCAGCGCGGGGTGCGGACGGGTCGTCCAGCGCGGCATCAGCGCGATGCCGCCGCCGGCCGCCACCGTCTCGGCGACCACCGCGAACTCGTTGATGCGGTGGACCAGCCGCAGCCGCCGTCCGGCCGCGGCGCCGATGGCCTCGACGGTCGCCATGACCGGAAAGCCGTCGTGCACGGTGATCCACGGCTCGTCGGCCACGTCGCGCGGGGTGACGCTGGGCTTCGCGGCCAGCGGGTGCCCGGCGGGCATCGCGACGTCCAGCGGCTCGCGCAGCAGCGTGGTCGCGGTCACCGTGCCGGGCCACGGCGGGGCGTGCTCCAGGCGGTGGGCGAGGACGAGGTCGTAGTCCCGGGTGAGGCGGGGGAAGTCCTCCTGCGGGACGTCCTCGTCGGCCAGCCGCGGCACCGGTCCGCCCGGCCCGGCGAGCGCACGCAGCAGGGGCGGGAAGAACGCGGCGCCGGCGCTGTGGAACGCCGCCACCGACACCTCCCCGTCCGGCCGGGCGACGAACTCCTCCACGGTGCGCCGGGCCCGCGCGAGCGCGGTCTCCACCTCGGCCGCGGCGCCCGCCAGCGCCTGCCCGGCGTCGGTGAGGACCAGCCGCCGTCCCTGGCGCTCGGTGAGCGGCACGGGAATCGTCCGCTGCAGCAGCCGCAGTTGCTGGGAGATCGCCGACGGGGTCACCAGCAGCGCGTCGGCGACCGCCGTGACACTGCCCAGTTCGCCGAGCTCCCGCAGGATCCGCAGCTGCCGTTCGTCCATGGCGGCAAGTGTAGGAGGTCGGTGTAGAGCTTCTAAAAGATCCTTTCAGCAAGTGGTTCTGGGCTTCATGGTCGCCGTGGTGCACGGTGGGCGGGTGTCCGACGTCCGCCGTACCGATGCGGTACTCCTCCTTGTCGCGCTCGTCTGGGGTTCCAGCTACCTGTCCGCCCAGACGGCCACGTCCGCGCTGCCCGTCCTGCTGGTGCTGTTCGCCCGCTACGCCCTCTCCGCCCTCGCCTGTCTCGCCCTCGTCGCCGGCCGGCGACGAGGGTCGCGGCGGTGGACGCGGGAGGAGGTGCGGGCCGGGGTGCCGCTGGGGCTCACCCAGGCCGCGGTCCTCGTCGTGGAGACGTACGGCGTCGCCCACACCACCGCCGCCAACGCGGGCCTGATCATCAGCCTGACCATCGTGCTCACTCCGCTCCTGGACCGCGGCGGCCGGCGTGGCCCGCTGCCGCCGTCGTTCTTCGCCGCGGCCGGCGTGTGCGTGCTGGCGGTCGCGCTGTTGATGTCCGGCACCGGCTTCCACCAGCCGCGCGTCGGTGACCTGCTGATGCTCGGTGCCGCGCTGGTGCGGGCGGCGCACGTGGCGCTCGTCGGCCGGCTCACCGCCGGCCGGGCGATCCGGCCCGCGCACCTGACGACGGTGCAGACCCTCGTCGGCACGGCGCTGTTCCTGCCCGCCGCCGCGTCCGGCCTGCCGGCCCTGACCGGCGCCGGCCCGGCGGTCTGGGCCCAGCTGCTGTATCTCGCCCTGTTCTGCAGTGTGTTCGCCTTCCTCGCCCAGACCTGGGCCGTGCAGCGCACCTCCGCCAGCCGGGCCAGCCTGCTGCTGGGCACCGAGCCGGTCTGGGCCGTCGCGGTGGGCATCGCCCTCGGCGGTGAACGCCTCACCCCGCTCACCGCCGTCGGCGCCACCATGATGGTCGCCGGCACCTACTGGGGGCAGTCCGTGGAGCGCGCGCACCGCACCGCGCCCCCGGACGAGACCGGCATCGGCACCCCCGACGCCACCGAAACCCACGACACCCACGACCCGAGCGAAATCCGCGGCACCCAGGACGAGGACACCCGATGCCGGACCACGACACCTACCAGCGTCTGATCTCCCTTCTCGACGGCTCCAGCGTCGACTACAAGCTCATCGACCACGTGCCCGAAGGCGCCACCGACGCCGTGAGCGCGCTGCGCGGGCACTCGGTGTCCGAGGCCGCGAAGTGCATCGTGCTGCGGGTCAAGGTCGACCGCCGCACCACCCGGCACGTGCTGGCGGTCGTCCCCGGTGACCGGCGCGTGGACCTGGACGCCGTACGGACGCTGTTCGCGGCACGGTACGCCGGGTTCAGCGACACGGAGACGGCCGAGCGGCTGGCCCGCGCGGTGCCCGGCAGCGTGCTGCCGTTCAGCTTCGCCCCGGAGCTGGAACTCGTCGCCGACCCCGAGGTCGTGGCGCGACCGCACCTCTACTTCAACGCCGCCCGCCTGGACCGGTCGCTGCGCATGTCGGGCGCGGACTACGCCCGGGTGGCCCGGCCCCGCGTGGCGCCGATCGCGGGCCCCGCCCCGGCCTGACGGGAGGCCGCGCGGGTGGCCCGGATCACCGCGTCGCCCCGCCGGATCAGCGGAAGGCGGCGGCGTTGCGGGTGGCCCAGTCGGCGAAGGGGCGCGGTGCACGGCCCAGGACCCGCTCGACGTCGGGGCTCACCCGGCGCTCGGCGGGCAGCGGCTCTCCGAGGATGGCGAGGGTGCCTTCCACCACCGGCTCGGGTATGAACGCGAGCATCTGTTCTCGGGCTTCCTGGCGGGTCTGCTCGACGAAGCGGACCGGTTCGCCGAGCGCGGCGCCGATCGCCGCGGCCCGCTCGCGCGGGGTGGTCGGGGCGGGGCCGGTGAGCTCGTAGACGGCGCCGGCGTGGCCGGGCTTCAGCAGCGCGGCGGCGGCGACCTCGGCGACGTCCGCCGGGTCGACCATCGGCAGGCCGACGTCGCCGAACGGGGCGGCGGCCAGCCGGTCGGCGCGGATCGACTCGGCCCAGGCGAAGGCGTTGGAGTTCAGCCCGTTGCAGCGCAGCACGGTCCGGTCGAGGCCGGAGCCGCGAAGTGCGGCCTCGAAGGCGGCGGGATGGCGGTAGGCGTCCGGGCGGGTGGCGACGCCGAGAGAGGAGACCAGGACGACCCGGCGGACGCCGCCTGCCTTCGCGGCGTCGAGGACGCCCTGCGGGTCGTCGCCGGCCACCAGCAGGAACAGCGCGTCGGCGCCGTCGAGCGCCGGGCGCAGAGCTTCGGGGTCGGCGAGGTCGGCTCGCGCATGTCGCACGTCGGCGGGGAGGTCGCGCGCCTCGCCGCGCGAGACGGCGGTCACCGTCTCCCCCGCCTCGGCGAGGATGCGGACCAGTTCACGGCCGACGTTCCCGGTGGCGCCGGTCACTGCAATCACGGGACCTCCATGTGAGTTAGTTGACTGACTTACTCGATGACCGTAGCACGCCGCACGGTGGATCTACAGTTGGTTAGGTGACCAACTCAGCGAAGCCCAGGACGCGGGCAGCCGACAAGCGCCGGCGTCTCACCGCCGCGGCGGCACAGGTCCTGCACGAACAGGGCGTCGAACGCACCACCCTCGCCGACATCGCGCGCGCCGCCGACGTCCCCGTCGGGAATGTCTACTACTACTTCAAGACCAAGGACGAGCTGGTCCGGGCCGCATTGTCCGAGCACAGCGCACATCTGGACGAACTCACCGGTTCGCTGGACCGGTTGCCCGACCCGCGGGACCGCCTCAAGGGCCTGATCGAAGCCTGGGTCGGCCGGCGCGACACCGCAGCCCGTTACGGCTGCCCCACCGGCACCCTGGCCGTCGAACTCGGCAAACGCGCCGACGGCACCCTCGACATGGAGGCCGCCGTCGTGATGCGGCGGCTGCTGGACTGGGCCGGGCACCAGTTCCGCGTCCTGGGCCTGCCCGACCCGGACGACCTCGCCGTCACCCTCGTCTCCGCCTACCAGGGCATGTCACTTCTGGCCAACACCCTGCGCGACCCGGACATCATGACCCGCGAGGGCGCCCGCCTCCTCCGTTGGGTCGACTCCTTGCAGGCGCCCCACCAGAGCCACTGACCAGAGCCACTGACCAGAGCTACTGACCAGGCGGACGATCCTCGGCCGGGCAACCGGATCCGGCCGTCAGCCCGCGTACGGTATGACAGGCCAGGCCGCAGGGACGGTCGCCTTCGGGTCAGAGGTACGCCGAAGGTATTTCTGCAGCGACTCGGCCTGCTCGGCTGCCGCGCGAACCTGCAGGTCGTGCAGGTCCGTCGGCGCCAAGGCCCCGATGCCCGAGTGCTTGACCCCCATCGACCGCGCCGCACGTGCCGCGGCCACCGCGTCCGCGACGGCGTTGTGCGCGTCATCGAGCGGCACCCCGTAGTGCGCGCAGAGGGCCTGGAGATTGCGCGGCCCCTTCCGGTACCGATCCACATGCTTGTCCAGGACCAAGGGGTCAATGACCGGTGACGCCTTTCCGTGCAACCGGTCGGCCAAAGGCGCTATCCCGTGCCGTCGGCACTCGCGGTCGAGGAGGGAGAGGTCGTACCGCGCGTTCATCACGACGAGCGGAGTTCCCGAATTCAGCACCTCGGCAACGGCCGAGGTGATCTCCTCGATCGCTGGAGCCGCCTTCATCCCGTGCTCGCGGGCCTGTTCGGTGGAGATGCCGTGGATGGCCGAAGCCTGCCGCGGGATCGACACCCCGGGGTCCAGCAGCCAGGTCCGGGGCTTCGGAAGCCGGCCGTCCGGGTCCACGTCCACCACCGCCGCGGTGACGATCCGGTCGGTCTCGATGTCCGTCCCCGTGGTCTCCAGGTCGAAGCCGACCAGCGGCTCCCGGTGCCAGCCCATCGGCGGCCCCCCTTCTCGTGGTGCTCTCCCCCAGTGGCCTCCACCATCGCACGGGCCACTGACAATCGGCGGACCGCGTTCCGCTCGTGCGGCGTTCCGCCCGGGGTGCGGGGGTGGTTCAGGACACCGGCCGCGAGTCCGTCCAGGCCAGCTCGAACTCCTCGCGATAGGTGGGGAAAAGCCCCGAATCGATCCCTTCGTCCCGATCGTCCGGCTTGACCACCCGGCTGCCGTTGCGCAGCACCAGCACCGGCGCCTCCATGCCGCGCGAGCGCCGCAGATAGGACTGCACGACGGCGACGCCGTCCGGGCCGTCCCCGTCGACGAGGTAGGCCGTGAAGCGCGGCGTCTCGTCGTACACCTGGATCTCGAAGGCGCCCGGGTCGCGCAGCCGGGAGCGCACCCGCCGCATGTGCAGGATGTTCATCTCCACCGCGCGGCTCAACTCACCCCGTTTCATTCCGAGTTCGCGCTCGCGGCGCTTGACGGCGCTGGAGGCCGGGTTGAGGAACAGCAGCCGCACCCGGCAGCCGGCGTCTGCCAGCCGCACCAGGCGGCGGCCGGAGAAGTTCTGCACGAGCAGGTTGAGGCCGATGCCGACGGCGTCGATGCGGCGGGCGCCGCCGAAGATGTCCTCGGCGGGGAACTGGCGCATCAGCCGCACCCGGTCGGAGTGCACGGCGACCACGTCCGCGTACCGGTCGCCGACCAGGTCCTCCACCGCGTCCACCGGCAGCCGGCACGCGGACGGCACGTCGCCGCTGGTGCCCAGGGTCTCCAGCAGCCTGGCCGAGGCCCGCTCGGCCTGGTTGAGGACGGCCTCCGACAGGGCCCGGTTACGGGAGACCACGTTGCGGGTGACCTCCAGCTCGTCCAGGACCAGTTCGACGTCCCGGCGGTCGTCGACGTACGGCTCGAAGCACGGCCAGTGCTGCACCATCAGCTCGCGCAACTGGGGCAGGGTGAGGAAGCTCAGCACGTTGTCGTCGGCCGGGTCGAGCAAGTAGCCCTTGCGGCGGCTGACCTCGCGTACGGCGACCGCCCGCTGCACCCATTCCTGGCCGGCCGGCCCGGCCGCGGCGACGACCCAGTCGTCGCCGTGGACCGGTTCGTAGACCGGCCGCAGCACCGCGGCGACGACCGCGCGCATCCGCTGTTCGACGAGGTTCAGCCAGATGTACGCGCGGCCGGCCCGTTGGGCGCGTGTCCGTACCTCACGCCAGGCGTCGGCGTCCCAGTCCAGCTCCGGCCCGATGGACGTCGTCTCCATCGGCCGGGCCAGCGACACCGTGCCGGGCGGGGTGTCCGTGGAGTTCCCCTCGTGACCCTCGTCACCAGGGGGCAGCTCCAGCCCTCCCGAGCCCACCCGCGCACCGCCTTCCGCTCCCCCGGGCACTTCCCGTCCCAACGATCAAGGAAGCCTACTCCGGGAGCGGTCGGCGGTGCAGCCGGATGGACAGGGTCGTTCTCAACTACGCGGCCGCCAGTGGCCGTTCTGCCACGCGAGCTCGTCCGGCGTGAGCGGATTCATAGCCGTGACGTCCCTGGGTGCGATGGCGAACCCCTGCCAGTGGATCGGCATGGGCTGCTGGTCCTCGTCCCGGGCTATGTGATGGAAGCCCACATTCATCCACACGATCGGGTGAGTGAGCGTCTGACCGTTGACCCACGTGTCGACGGACTTGCCGGAACCGGCCGGGCAGCCGCCGGTGTTGTTGCTGGCGAACTGCTCGCACTTGTTGTACTGGGTGAAGTACACGTCATGCTTGGTGAAGCCGCGCCCCGGGTACCGGGTGGTGGCTCCCGGCACGATCTCGTACGAGCGCGCGTGCCCGTCCTTGTTCTTGCCGGTCGCGCTCACCACACGCCACCAGCGGTAGGTCTTGGCGTCGCCCGCGAGTTCCTTGGTGACCTTGGTGCGGGTGGTCTTGTTGGTCGGGGCCTCCTGGCCGCGGGCGGGCGCGGTGACCTTCGAGTCGTACTGCTCCACCTTGGTCTTGGAGGAGCCGTCGAGGCCGAAGTCGAGCCGCCAGAACACGTTGTGGCTGTGGCTGGTGGCGTAGGCCTTGGCGCCCTTGCCGATGGGCCAGCCGCGGCCGTCGCCGGCGTCGTAGTCGTCGTAGGAGAGGCTGCCGGTGGCGCCGACGTTCATGGCGACCGTGCCGTCGTCCTGGAAGCGCCACTCGGTCATGTACTCGTACCAGCCGACCTGGTTGACCGTGTAGACGAGCAGGTCGGTGCCCTGCGCCTGGTAGACCTTGTTGGCGCTGTCGCCCTGCATCCGGTAGGCGTGGCCGCGGGAACGGGTGGTGGTGCACAAGCCGTTGACGTTCGGGTGCTGCGGGTCCCAGGCGTCCGGCACCTTGACGGTCTTGATGGTGCCGCCGGGGCACTCGCCCGGCGCCAGGTTGACCAGCCCCTGGGCGAAGCCGAAGCCGGTCAGGTCGTCGTACTCGACGCTGCCGTCGTCGTAGGGCACGTCGATCTGGGCCAGCCGGGCGCTGTTGAGCACCTTGATCGGGGCGCTCTCGCCCTTGGGCTGGTAGGAGACGTTGTTCAGGACGAGGCCGGCCTTGCTGTCGTAGCGCCAGCACATCCGCCAGGTCGTGCCGCCGGCGAGCTTCTGCTCGATCCGGTAGGCGGCGCTGCAGTCGGCCGCGGCAGCGGCGGCGGCTCTCGGCTGGGCGGCCGCGGCGGTCCTCGGCTGGGCGGCCGCCGGCCCCGCGCCGGTCGTCGCGCCGGCGGCCAGCGCGGCCACCGACAGGCCCACGGCAGCGCGCGTGCGGACACGGCCGGTTCCCCGCGGCCGGACGGTTCCCCGCGGCCGGACGCCGCTGATCGAACTCTCTGTGCGCATGAAGAAGTGACTCCCCTGCAGGAGATGCGAATCGGAAAGTGGACGGGCCGCGGCTCAGCGGCGGTCGAGCTCGGCGACCTTGCGGGCGCTCAGGTCGATCACGATCGAGCGGGCGTCGATCCACGGGCCGTTCTTGACCTTCGGGAACAGCCGCACGCAGCGGTGCTCGCCGCACCGGTCGAGCACGGCGGGCTGGGCGCCGGGGACCGCCCGGTACACCGCGCCGTTGAACAGCAGCTGGTCCGGGGAGGTCAGCTTCTTGCCGGTGGCGTCTTTGTAGTCCGCCCGCAGGCCGGCGCCGAGCGGGTCGGCGATCAGCAGCCGGGCCGCCTCGGCGTTCTCGGCACGGCTCAGCGGCGGCTGCACGCCGTGCTGGACACCGGTGTGCACGACCTTCCCGGTGTCGAGGTCGACGGTCCTGGTGACGAGGGTGTCGTTGCCGTAGTCGTAGAACGTCACGTCGGCGCGGCGCGGCGCGTCCGCGCCGTCGTCCGCGTCGTCCGCGTTCTCGGGGTCGGCGAGGTCGACGGTCAGGCGCTGCGCGCCGCGCTCGCCCTCCACGTTCTCGGCGTCGCGCAGCAGCTGCCGCCCGGCGGCGAGCCGCTCGGCCCGCGCCATCTCGTCGTCGGTCAGCGGATCGACGCCCCTGCCCCGGTCCCCCTCGGCGGGCGCCCGCTCGACGACGCCGGGCCGTACCGCGCCGTCACCGGCCTGCTGTCCCGCCTGCCGCGCCGCCCGGCTCCCCGCACCGGTTCCCCCGCTCTCGTCCGCCCCCGCCGTCCCCGGCAGGGTGACGGCGACCATCGCGGCGGTCCCCGCCACCGCGACGGCCGCACCGGCCACCACCTTGCCCAGATGACGGTGCACTGATCTGCGCACTATCTTCCCCCTACTCCCCCTGGTCACGGGAGTATCTGTCGCCCCACTGGTTCGGCATGACGGCGTACGTATTCGTCGGCGTACGCGTATGCACTGGTCGACCGGTAAGAGGGACGTAAGTCATAGGTGGTTCCCTCACTTTCCGGGAGACTCGGAGTGAAGGCGCCACCGAGGGCGCGCTCCACCTGAAAGAGTCGTATCCATGCAGGTCTGGCCTGGCGAGGCGTATCCGCTCGGTGCCACGTACGACGGCGCCGGCACCAACTTCGCGGTCTTCACGGAGGCCGCGGACCGAGTAGAGCTGTGTCTGCTGCACGACGACGGCTCGGAAACGGCGGTGGAACTGCGTGAGAGCGACGCGTTCGTACGGCACGCGTACGTGCCCGGGATCATGCCCGGGCAGCGCTACGGCTTCCGTGTGCACGGTCCGTACGCCCCCGAGCGCGGGCTGCGCTGCAATTCCGCGAAGCTGCTGCTCGACCCGTACGCGCGTGCGATCAGCGGCAAGGTCCGCTGGGGTGAGGAGGTGTACGGCTACCACTTCGACGCGCCCGACGAGCGCAACGACCTCGACTCGGCGCCGCACACGATGACGTCGGTCGTGGTCAACCCGTACTTCGACTGGGGCGACGACCGGCCGCCGAGGCGCGGCTACCACGAGACGGTGATCTACGAGGCGCACGTCAAGGGCCTCACCATGCAGCACCCGGGGCTGCCCGAGGAGCTGCGCGGGACGTACGCGGGGCTCGCGCACCCGGTGATCATCGAGCACCTGGTGAAGCTGGGGGTGACGGCGCTGGAGCTGATGCCGGTCCACCAGTTCGTCAACGACCACCGGCTGGTCGACATGGGCCTGAACAACTACTGGGGCTACAACACGATCGGGTTCTTCGCCCCGCACAACGCGTACGCCTCCTGGGGCGACCGCGGCCAGCAGGTCCTGGAGTTCAAGTCGGCGGTGCGGGCGCTGCACGAGGCCGGCATCGAGGTGATCCTCGACGTGGTCTACAACCACACCGCCGAGGGCAACCACCTGGGGCCGACGCTGTCCTTCAAGGGCATCGACAACCCGCAGTACTACCGGCTGACGGACGACCCCCGCTACTACATGGACACCACGGGCACCGGGAACTCCCTGCTCATGCGGTCCCCGCACGTCCTGCAACTGATCATGGACTCGCTGCGGTACTGGGTCACCGAGATGCACGTCGACGGCTTCCGCTTCGACCTCGCCGCCACGCTCGCGCGGCAGTTCCACGAGGTGGACCGGCTGTCGTCGTTCTTCGACCTGGTGCAGCAGGATCCCGTGGTCTCCCAGGTGAAGCTGATCGCCGAGCCGTGGGACGTCGGCGAGGGCGGCTACCAGGTGGGCAACTTCCCACCGCTGTGGACCGAGTGGAACGGCAAGTACCGCGACACGGTGCGGGACCTGTGGCGGGGCGAGCCGCGGGCGCTGGCGGAGTTCGCCTCCCGGCTGACGGGGTCCTCGGACCTCTACCAGTCCGACGGCCGCCGTCCGCTGGCCTCGATCAACTTCGTGACCTGCCACGACGGCTTCACCCTGCACGACCTGGTGGCGTACAACGACAAGCACAACGAGGCCAACGGCGAGGACAACCGGGACGGCGAGAGCCACAACCGGTCCTGGAACTGCGGGGCCGAGGGCGACACCGACGATCCGGGGATCCTGGAGCTGCGGAGCCGGCAGATGCGCAACTTCATCGCCACGCTGATGCTGTCCCAGGGCGTGCCGATGATCAGCCACGGCGACGAGTTCGCGCGGACGCAGGGCGGCAACAACAACGCCTACTGCCAGGACAACGAGATCGCCTGGCTGCGGTGGCCGGACGGCGAGACGCGGGGCGGCGGGTCGCGGGAGGGCGGGTCGCGCGGCGGCGGGCTGCAGGGCCGGGGGGCGCAGGAGCGCGGGACTCGGGAGCGCGCGTCGCGGGGCGGTGACGGGTCGCCGGGCGGCGGGTCGCCGGACCCCGGGCTGCTGGACTTCGCGCGGGCGATGGTCCGGCTGCGCAAGGACCATCCCGTCCTGCGCAGGCGCCGCTTCTTCCACGGACGGCCCGTGGAGGGCACCCACGACGACCTGTCCGACATCGCCTGGTTCACTCCCGAGGGCAGGGAGATGACCCAGCGGGACTGGGACTCGGCGCAGGCGTCCGCGCTGACGGTGTTCCTCAACGGCAACGCGATCTCCGAGCCGGGCCCGCGCGGGGAGCGCATCACCGACGACTCCTTCCTGCTGATGTTCAACGCCTCGCCGAAGGCGCTGGACTTCGTGGTGCCGGTCGACCACGGCCGGCAGTGGCAGGTGGTGGTCGACACCGCCCGCACGGACGGGGTGCCGCCGGGCACCGGGCAGAAGGTGCAGGCCGGCGACCGGCTGACGCTGATCGACCGGAGCCTGACGGTGCTGCACCGGCCGGTGTAGCGGGACTGCGGCGGGACCGCGGCAGGACGGCAGCCGGGACGGCCCGCACGCGTGCGCGTGCGGGCCGTCCCGCCGCCGGTGGAGCAAGACGGTGACACGAAGGGCGGCTGGGCGGGTACGTAGCTTTCCATGACATCTGAGCGACCCGACCTCACGGTGCCCACGGCGACCTACCGGCTGCAGTTGCAGCCCGGCTTCCCCTTCAAGGCCGCGGCGGCCGCCGTGCCGTACCTGGCCTCGCTCGGCGTCTCGCACCTGCACCTGTCCCCCGTGCTGGAGGCCGTGCCGGGCTCGATGCACGGCTACGACGTCGTCGACCACGCGCGCGTGCGCGAGGAACTGGGCGGCGAGGAGGGCCTGCGCGCGCTGGCGCGCACCGCGCGGGAGCACGGGCTCGGCCTGGTGGTGGACATCGTGCCGAACCACATGGCGATGTCGCCGCGGCACAACCACGCCCTGTGGGAGGTGCTGCGGGAGGGCCCGAAGTCGCCGTACGCGCGATGGTTCGACATCGACTGGGAGGCGCAGGGCGGCCAGGTGCTGCTGCCGGTGCTCGGCGGTCCCCTCGGCGAGGAGATCGGGCAGCTGCGGGTCGACGGGGACGTCCTGCGCTACTACGACCACGTCTTCCCGCTGCGGGAGGGCACCGCGGACCTGCCGCTGCCACAGCTGCTGGACGCCCAGTGGTACCGGCCGGCGTGGTGGCGGCTGGCCCGCACCGAGCTCAACTACCGGCGGTTCTTCAGCATCTCGGAGCTGATCGGGGTGCGGGTGGAGGACCCGGAGGTGTTCGAGGCCACGCACGCGACGGTCCTGCGGCTGCTGCACGAGGGCGTGATCGACGGGCTGCGGGTGGACCACCCCGACGGACTGGCCGACCCCGACGGCTATCTGCGGCGGCTGCACGAGGCGACCGGCGGCCGCTGGACGGTGGTGGAGAAGATCCTGGCGGACGGGGAGCACCTGCCGGCCTCCTGGCCCGTGGCGGGCACCACCGGCTACGACGCCCTGCGCCACGTGGACGGCCTGTTCACCGATCCGGCCGGGTCCGTGGAGCTGCTCGACGGGTACCGGCGCTTCGCGGCCCCGGAGCCGGACCGCGGCGGGGACTGGGCGGCGACGGTGCGGCGGGCGGCGTACAAGGTGCTCACGCACGAGCTGGCCACCGAGATCGACCGGCTGACGCGGGTGGCGAGCCGGGTGTGCTCGACGTCGCCCGACCCGGTGCTGCGCGACCGGGCGCCGTGGGCGCTGCGTACCGCGCTGGAGGAACTCCTGGTCCGCCTGGAGGTCTACCGGCCCTACGCCTCCGGCGACGCCTCCTCGGTCGTCACCGAGCAGGCCGCGACCGAGGCGCGGCTCGCCTTCGTGGTGCCGGAGGAGGCGGGGGCGGTGGACGTGGTGCGCGGCCTGGTGCTCGGGCGGTACGGCGACGGGCCCGACCACGTGGAGTTCCGGGCCCGGTTCGCGCAGACCGCGTCGGCGCTGCGCGCGAAGTCCGTGGAGGACACGGCGTTCTACCGCTACGTGCCGCTGCTTTCGGCGACCGAGGTGGGCGGCGAGCCGGGGCGTCCCGCGGTGTCCGCGGCGGATTTCCACGCCTACTGCGCGCGCCTGCAGCGGGACTGGCCGGCGACGGGGACGGTGGTGTCCACGCACGACACCAAGCGCAGCGCCGACGTGCGGGCGGCGCTGGCGGTGCTCACCGAGTGCCCGCAGCGCTGGGCGGACGTCCTGACGGAGGTGACGCACAACGGCGCGGGCGCGCCGGACGCGCAACTGGCGTGGGCGGCCTGGCAGACGGTGTTCGGGCTGGGGCCGGCGGACGAGGAGCGGGTGCGGGGCGCGCTGCTGAAGCACGTGCGCGAGGCCGGGCTGCACACGAGCTGGACGGAGCAGGACGCGGCCTACGAGGAGGCGGTGGCGTCGTTCGTCGCGGCGGGGCCGTGCGGCGCGCCGGGTGCGCGGATCGCCGCCCTCCGGGACGCCCTGGAACCCCACATCCGGGCGAACGTCCTGGGCACCGCGCTGGTGCACCTGACGATGCCGGGCGTGCCGGACGTCTACCAGGGCACAGAGGCCGAGTACCGGGCGCTGGTGGACCCGGACAACCGGCGGGCGGTGCGGTTCCCTCCCGAGGATCCGGGCGACAAGGGCGCGGTGACGGCGGCGGCGCTGAAGCTGCGCGCCCGGCGGCCCGGCGCCTTCGGGTCCACGGCGACGTACCAGCCGCTGACGGCGGAGGGCGCGGCGGCGGCGCACTGCGTGGCGTTCGCACGCTCCGGCGAGGCCGTCACCGCCGTCACCCGGCTGTCACTGGGGCTGTCCCGCGCGGGCGGCTGGGGCGACACCGAGCTGTCCCTGCCGCCGGGCCGCTGGTCCGACCTGCTGTCCCCGGAACGCCGGTTCACGGGGCGCGTGCGCGTGGCCGAGCTTTTCGAGCGGCTGCCGGTGGCCCTGCTGGAACGGGTGGAGACGGCCGACTGAACAATGACCCCCACCGGCCCTTCCTGCCCCCGGGCCACGGCACGGCACCGCAGGGGGCGGCCGCGCCCGCTCCGGATGGCGGCAGACGGACGGAGACGCCGACGCCCGCGCGCACGGTCCCTCCCCGTTCCGGCCACGACACCGCAGAGGGCCGTGCCCGCTGCCGCGAAGCCGGACAACGGCACGCGCGCGAGGGCGGCGTGCGGCTGCGACGCCGGGCGGGGCACTCCGCACGCGAAGGCAGCGCACGGCCGCTACACCCGGCAACGGCACGCGCGCGAAGGCGGCGTGCGGCTGCGACGCCGGGCGGGGCACTCGCGCGGAGGCGGAGTGCTGCGAGCCGGGCAGGGGCAGGCGCGCGGAGGCGGGTCGTGCGGCCCCCGCAGGGGGACCGCGACCGTCGCCGCGCGCGATCCCGTGCCGCCGGTCAGTCGTCCAGGGCGAAGACCGGCCCGGTGCGGGCTTGCAGGACGCAGGAGTTGGCGTAGGTGTGGGTGTAGTCGATCCGACGGCCGTGCCACTGTCCGCGGGCCTGGACCGTCACCGGGGCGTAGACCATCGGGCACACGGCGTTCCGTGCCGGGAGGGCGCCGATGTCGCCGTCGACGGCGGCCAGGTCCGCGCACGCCTCGGCGGCGCGGGCGTGGCCCCCGGGCGGGTCGCACAGCAGCAGCGCGTCGCGGCCGGCGCCGGCGGGGGCGTCGCCGTGGGCGACGGTGAGGTAGAGCCATTCGTCCGGGGCATGGTGCCGGGCGGCCGCCTGTGCGGGGGCGGCTCCGGCGAGGAGGAGGGCGGCGGCCACGGATACGTCCCGTACCGCTTTCGCCTTGAGGCTGGTCTTCATTCCCCATGCATCGGCACGGCGGCCTGCGCACCCCAGCCCGGCTCACCCGAACGGGAGGCGGCGGGCGCGCGCCGGGCGGCCAGTTCGAACGCCGCGCGCACCACCCGCGTCTGGTACTCGGCCTGACGCGCGACCGGTATCCAGTGCGCCGAGCAGCCGTCGCGGTAGTCGGCGCACCACTCGTCGATGAGCCGGTCCAGTTCCGGCAGCGCGCCGGCCGGGTCGCCCCCGGCGCCGGTCAGGAGCTGGTGGAGCAGTCCGGCCGTCCGCAGGGCGATGCGCCGCCCGGCGATGCGCAGCGCGGTCAGGTGGGCGGTGCTCAGCGGCGGCAGCGGGCGTGCGACATCCGCGACGTCGGGGTCCCAGGTGTCCGCGAGGCGTGGGGAGACCAGCAGGTAGTCGTCCACCGGGGCGAGCAGGCGGGCCGTGTCGGGCACGTCGGCGAGGTACGGCCGGACGCGCGCGAGCAGCCGCCCCAGCAGCCGGGTGTCGCGCCGCAGCGTGCGGCTGGCGGTGCGCAGCACGGCCGCCGCGTCGGCGGGCGGGGAGCCGTCCTCCACGGCGGCCACCCCCCACATGGGCGCCTCCACGACCGCCGTGACGGTGCCGTGCCGGTGCGGGTGGTACCAGGTCGACTCGACGGCCGCCTCGGTGATCGCGGCGACCAGGTCGCCGGGCTGCGGCGGCGGGATGCGGTGGACGGCGGGACCCAGGGTCGGCCAGTACAGGGTGTCGTACGGGCCGAGCTCGCGCGGGACGCCGAGGCGGGCGGCGGCGTGCGCGACGCGCGGGGCGAGTCCGGGCAGGTCGTCGGTGAGCTCGACGAAGCCGCCGCCGACGTCGACGCCGTGCAGGGAGCACTGCAGGAAGGGGCGCAGCTCGTCCTGGAGGGCGAGCAACGTGCGGGTCTCCGGCAGGGCGGCGGCCGCCGCGCCGGCGGGCAGCCATTCGGGCTGTTCCAGGAAGCCCGGCCGGAAGAAGTTCCGGAAGTACCGGCCGAGCGTGTACGGGCCCTTCAGCCACATTTCGTTGCGGCGCAGGCCGTCGGGGTCGAGGCACAGCAGCAGGTTCCAGGTGGCGTCCGCGCCCTCGGTGAGCAGCGGGTCGGCCAGCGCGCGTTCGGCCAGCCGCAGCGCGGTCGCGCCGCCGACCGGCTCGTTGGCGTGCGGTCCGGCGACGACGAGGGCGTGACGGCTGCCGTGCCCGACGGACAGCAGCCACATCGGGGTGCCGGCTCGAGAGGTGCCGACGCGGCGCAGCCGCGCGTCCCCGGGACGACGTGCGACGAGTGCCGCGGCGCGGGCTCCCAGCTCGTCGACGGTCGGGTAGCGGAGGAGGGGCGTCAAGGCACACCTCCACTGTGCGGCGTCGCCGGTCGCATCGGGGATACATGGCGTACGCACAGTCAGTCACGAGTTGTCGGATACGTCAACACTGCGGAGAAGAAAGCCATTTGAGCCATCACCGCAGGCGAGCGCGGCATCATGCTCAGGCCAAGGCTGGGACCGGGACTGGGACCGGGGTTGGGGCCTGGGCCCGGGCCGGGATCGTGGGTACGACGTTCAGCCGACCGCGAGCCGGAACGACATCTTGCCGAACCCGACCTGGTCGCCCTCGCGCACGACGGCCGCGCCGATGACGCGCCGGCCGTTCACCGTCGTGCCGTTGGTCGAGCCGAGGTCGCGCAGCAGCCAGGTGCCGCCGTGCCGGCTGAGTTCCGCGTGCACCCGCGAGACCGTCTCGTGGGTCAGGCGCAGCCCGTTGACCGGGTCGCGGCCTATGCGCAGCGGGTGACCGTCGCCCGGATGGGGCAGCAGCAGCTTGGGCAGGCGCTCGATCTGCCAGGCCCTGCGCAGCCGTACGGTGAACCCGGAGACCGCCTCGACGGAGCCGAAGACCACGCGCGAGAAGCGGCTCTCGCGCGGGAGGTCGGCGGTGAGCGCGGCGAGCTCGTCGGCACGGCGGGCGGCGAGGGCGAGCTCCATCCGGCGGACGAACGTGTCGTGCGACAGCCGTCCCATGGCGACGCCGTCGCGCAGCACCTGCAGCGCCTTGTCGCGCTCCGCGTCGGAGAGCCGCGCGGGGTAGGTGGAGAACTCGAAGGACGACGTCACATCCGTGATTGTCGGTCAGGGGACCAGCGGGTGTCCAGAAGACGGGAAAACGGCCCCCGCGCGCAGGCCCGGCGACGACACTCGCCGCGAAAGGCCGGATGCGAGGGCGGATCGATCTCGTTTGAAGCACCATGGACGGGCTACATCACGGTGAGCAGACGAAGGGGAACCGTCCGTGCAGTTCGAGGTGTGGGCACCGAAGGCCGGCCGTGTGACGCTCCATTGCGACGGCGCCACGCGCGCGTTGGAGCGCGATCCCGAGCGGGAGGGCTGGTGGGTCGGCGAGGCCGAGGCGCAGGACGGCTCGCGGTACGGGTTCGCCCTGGACGACGGCCCCGTGCTGCCCGATCCGCGCTCCCGCCGGCAGCCGGACGGGCCGGACGGACCGAGCGCCGTCGTCGACCAGGGCCGCTACGCCTGGCGCACGGAGTGGGCCGGGCGCCCGCTGCCCGGCGCGGTCCTGTACGAGCTGCACGTCGGCACGTACACCCGCGAGGGCACCCTGGACGCGGCCGCCGAACGCCTCCGGCACCTCGTCGACCTGGGCGTCACGCATGTCGAGTTGATGCCCCTGTGCCCCTTCCCCGGGCGGCACGGCTGGGGGTACGAGGGCGTCTCGCTGTGGGCCGTGCACGAGCCGTACGGCGGGCCCGAGGCGCTGAAACGGTTCGTCGACCGGGCCCACGAACTCGGCCTCGGCGTGGTCCTGGACGTGGTGCACAACCACCTGGGGCCGTCGGGCAACTACCTGCCGGAGTTCGGCCCGTACTTCACGGACACCCACCACACCCCCTGGGGGGTGGCCGTGAACCTGGACGCCCCGGGGTCGGACGAGGTGCGCGCCTACCTGCTGGGCAGCGCTCTGGCGTGGCTGCGCGACTACCGGCTCGACGGGCTGCGGCTGGACGCGGTGCACGCGCTGAAGGACACCCGCGCGTGCCACTTCCTGGAGGAGCTGTCGACGGCCGTCGACGGCCTCGCGGCGGAGGCGGGCCGCCCGCTGTTCCTGATCGCCGAGTCCGACCTGAACGACCCGCGGCTCATCACCGCCCGCGAGGAGGGCGGCCTCGGGCTGCACGCGCAGTGGAACGACGACTTCCACCACGCCCTGCACACCGCGCTGACCGGCGAGTCGCAGGGCTACTACGCCGACTTCGCGCACGCCGGACTGGGCGCGCTGGCCCGGACGCTGACGAACGGCTACTTCCACGACGGCACGTACTCCAGCTTCCGCGGCCGGCACCACGGGCGCCCCCTGGACCGCACACGGGTGGCCGGCCACCGGCTCCTCGGCTACAGCCAGACCCACGACCAGGTCGGCAACCGCGCCCAGGGCGACCGGCTCGCCGCCTCCCTCTCCCCCGGCCTGATCGGCTGCGCCGCCACCCTCACGCTGACGGCGCCCTTCACGCCGATGCTGTTCATGGGCGAGGAATGGGCGGCCGGCACCCCCTGGCAGTTCTTCACCGACCACACCGACGCCGAGCTCGCCGAGGCCGTACGGCGCGGCAGGCGGCGGGAGTTCGCCGCGCACGGCTGGGCCGAGGAGGACGTGCCCGACCCGCAGGACCCGGCGACCCGCGACCGCTCCTGCCTCGACTGGAGCGAACCCGAGCGCGAGCCGCACGCGCGCGTGCTGGCCTGGTACCGGCGGCTGATCGCGCTGCGGCACGAGCAGCCCGACCTGACCGACCCCGACCTCGGCGACATCAAGGTGGCCTACGACGCCACCGAACGCTGGCTCGCCTTCCGGCGCGGCGACGTCCGGGTGGCCGTCAACCTCGCCGAGAAGCCGGCCGCGATCCCCCTCGGCCCCCGCGAGGCGCGCGTGCTGGCCGCGTGGGAGCCCGTCGACCCGCCGGGCGCGGACGGGGTGCTGCACGTACCGGCCCGGTCGAGCGTGGTCCTGCTGCAGGGCTGACCCGGGCCTGCCACGACGGCCGGTGAAATGCGGTGCGCAGCGGGCCCCCGCAGGCCGGCAGCGGCTCCTGGACGGGCCGGAGGGCCCTGCCCGGCCTGGGAGAATGGAGCGTCCATTCGTGGTACGAGTCGCAGGGGGACGCATGGCCGAGGACGTGGTGGAGACTACGGCGGAGAGCGGGGGACCGGCCGGACTGCCGGAGGCCCTCTGCAGGGAGATGGACCGGGAGATGCGTCGCTGGCGGGTCGGGACCTTCAACTACGGACTGACGTACTACCTGAGCCGGATCCTGCTCATTCTCGCCAGTGCCGTCGTGGCCGCCGACCAGAACCTGGGCGGCGGCCACGGGAGTTCGCTGATCAAGTGGGTGCCGGCGCTGGCGCTGATCGTGGCGGTGATGACCGCGGTGGACACCTGGCTGAAGCCCCAGCAGAAGTGGCACGGCTTCATGGAGTCACGAGACGCCCTGGCGGACCTCCTGATCCAGGCCGAGGCCGGGATGCCGGCCGATCAGGTCCGGGCCAGGTTCCTCAAGCTGCGCCAGCAGCATCGGGTACGGAACATCTTCTGATCACGTGTGCTCCTGGAGCCGCCGCAGCGCGCGGCGCTCGGCGGCCTCCACGTCCAGCCGGCCCGACGGGCTGCCGCCCCGCGCGATGACGGCGGCCCGGACCAGAGCCAGGTAGAACAGGGCGGGCGCGCAGGGCGTCCAGATCTTGTCCGGGTCCTTCTCCAGGAGGAAGTCGAGCACGCTGTCGGGATCGGCCGGAACGAACCGGAACTGGTCGTGCTCCCACTTGTCCTCGACGCCCCGGCTGCGGCGGGCGACGAGGTCCTTGGCGCTGAGGTCCGTCAGTACGGCGCGGTAGAAGGCGGCCCACTGGTGGTTGCGCAGATCGAGCGCGAAGGCGAGCAGTTCCAGCTGGACGTCGTCCCCGTCCTGGACGGCGAGCTCCTCACGCAGGGCGCGGTGCGCCACGGCACTGAGGCTGATGGGCCCGCCGTCCTTGGGCACGTCATGGATCGCGGCGAGCCCCTCGTTGACCGAGGAGTTCCAGCGCTGCTTGTTGTGACCCTCGACGTGCACGCTCCGGCGTGCGAAGACCATCATCCGGTCGCGCCCCGTCTCCACGGCGACGTTGACGCCGAAGCTGCAGGAGAGGAAGGACGGCGCCTCCACCGGGTCGGAGTTCGTCAGGTACTGCGAGCGCAGGGTGGCGGAGGCGTCCTGCTCCTCCAACGGCCGGTCCAGGTTGACCGAGGTGGCGAGGAAGTCGTAGTAGTCCGCGTCGCACAGGCTGATCCGGACCTGGGGCTCCTCGTCCTCGTCGGTCCGGGAGAGGATGACGCTCTCCACGGCGAACCGCGGGTTGTTCCAGGCGAACCGCTCGCCCGCCGCCTGCCTGCGTTTCTGCTCGGCCTCGATCTCCTGGCGCCATTGCTGGACCCGCACCGGAAGGTCCACCCGGCGAAGGCCCGCCTCATAGATGACCGTGACGTTCTCCTCGCGGATCGGGCGCGTGCCGTCTCCCTCGAAGATGTGACAGTCCGTCTCCATGTCCCCGATGACGAACGCGTCGCGCTGATTCATTCGGCCTCCTTACCCGCCCAGCCGTCCAGTAATGTGAGACGGCACACATTTCTTGGCGTGAGATGTCAGGTCTCCACGAGCATTCTGTCCATGGGCGGGTAGGTGGGGACGGCCTCCGAGGGGGGAGTCCCGGGGATGCAGCCAGCGCACGGGCGGGACGGGGTGGTCGCCACCGTCGTCGTCGACCGGTACCGGGGGGACGCGCGAGGGGCCAGGGACCGTACTCGCCTGAGGACGACCGCCGCGCGCTTCGTCGAGCAGACCCGACGCCTCGGGTTCGACGCCCCTGCGCTGAGCCTGGCCAGCGCGGACGTCACGGCCGCGGCGCCCCCGTCCGCGGGACGCGAGGGGATTCGCGCGTTCGTGCGGCGGCTGCATCAGCAGGCGGTGCGGCGGCGGATCCTCTACTGGACGGGGCACGGCGAAGTCGTCGGCGACACCTTCTACCTGGCCTGTGAGGACAGCTATGAGACAGGCCGGTTCGACCCCGGCCGGGCCGTGGCGGCCGCGGAACTCGTCGAGTGGCTCGCCCAGGACGCCACGGACACCCTGCTCGTCCTGGACGCCTGTTTCGCGGGTGAGGCGGTACGGGGACTGAGCGCCCAGGTCGAGAACGCGCGCGATCTGATGCGGCGGTCCGGCTCCCTCGCCGGATTCGCCTACCTCGCCACCGCCGAGTCCCGGCAGGAAGCGGTGGAGGGCCATTTCGTCGAGCGTCTCGAAGAGGTGCTGTCGAATCCCGCCTTCGTCGTGGGTGAGAGCGAGCGGATCTTCAGCCGGGAGAAGGACACCGTCGTCTTCCAGCACCTCATGCTCGGCGTGCAGACCCTGATGCGGGGGCAGGCACCGGTCTGGCGTGAAGTGCACACCCTGAGCCCCGAGTTCCTCACCAATCCCCACTGGTCCCCGCGGGTCAACGCCGCGCTGCGTCCGGAGGACGACGAGTCCTGGATCGGCAGGGAGTTCCGGCGCGCGGAACTGCCCGTCTTCTCCGACTCCGGCGAGCGCTGGCACCTGCGCGACTTCGCCTCGCGACACCGGGTGGTCACGGAAGTGGTCGACTGGCTGCGCGTCCAGGAATCGGGGATGTTCGCCGTCACCGGAGCGTCCGGTGCGGGCAAGTCGACCCTGCTGGCCTATGTGGCGCATCTGACGACGGAGAGCTTCGTCGCCTCACTGCCCGCGGATCGCCGGCCGCGGAACCTGCCCGAACTCCGTTCGGTGAACGCCGCTCTGCACTGCCGGGGCAAGACGCTCGCCGGGTTGTGCGAGGAGTTGACGGAGCGTCTGCGGCCGTTGGGCCTGGTGGTGCCCGACGGGGCCCGATTATCCCCGCCCGGCTGTGTGGAGAGGGTCAGGGACCTGGCCGGCCGGAAGGGCAGCCTCACCCTGATGTTCGACGGACTGGACGAAGCCGCGGCCGGTCACGCCTTCGACATCGCACGCGGCCTGCTCAACCCGCTCGCGGCACAGCCGCGGGTGCGCGTGGTGGTCGCCACCCGGGCCAACCCGCGCCGCAATCTGCCGGGCGATCCGCCCGCCGAGACCCTGCTGGAAGTCCTGCACTGCGTGCGTCCGATGGAGCTGGACCGGTCCGCCGAGGTCGAGCAGGACATCGCCCGCCATGTGGAACGTCTCCTCGGCGAGGAGAACTCCCCGTACAGCCGGCTGCGAGACGCGGCACAGACGCGCAGCGCGGTCGCGCAGTACATCGCGAGCCGCAGCAGCGGTCTCTTCCTCGTGGCCACCCTGTGGGCACGTCGTCTCGCCCAGCTGCCCACTCCGGTCGACGAGCACCGGCTCGACCGGGAACTCCGGAGCGGCACGGCCGTCCTGGACTCCCTGCTGACGGAGGAGCTGGACCGGCTCGACCCGCAGGACCCGGCCCGCGTCCGGGACTTCATGCGGAGCCTCGCTCTCGCTCAGGGCGTCGGGCTGCCCCAGCCGGGAGTGTGGCTCGCCGTGACCAACGCGGTGCGGGACGACGCCGTCGGCAGGGAATACGACAGCGCCGACCTGAGCACCGTGATCCGCGCGGCCACGGGCGTGACGATCGCCAAGGACGAGGAGTTCGGCCAGGAGGTCTACCGCCTCCACCATCCCAGTTTCGGCGCCCACCTGCTGTACGGCGAGACGGAGCAGAGACAGCAGCACCGCGCGGTGGTCCGCGCCCTCACCCCGCGCGAAGGTGTGGGCTGGCAGGACGTCGAACCCTACGTCGCCCACTACCTGGCGGCGCACGCCGCTCTGGCCGGGGACGACGCCCTGGAGGAGCTGGTGGCCGACCACCACTTCCTGGTGGCGACCTCGCCCGACGTCCTGGAGCCGCTGGTCGCCGGCCGGCTGGCGACCGGTCGGCAGAGCGCGTTGTACCTGCGCGTCGCCGACCACTTCCGCAGACATCCGTCGCCGCCGGCACGATGGGCGGTGCTGCGGGCCACCGCCCTGGCCATGTTCTCCCCGGAGTTCCTGAACGCCGTGCCGAAGCCCCCTTCCGTTTTCTGGGACGACGTGTGGAGCAGCGCGGAGCGGCTTCCGCTGCGACGGAGCCGGCCCGCTCCGTCGGGCGGGGCGCTCGCGGTGCACTGGGAGACCGACGGCGACGGGCTCATCCACATCGCCGGTGCCGGTGAGATCACCTCGTGGACCGAGGACGGGCGGGAGACGCGGACCAGGACCACGGGCCCGGCCACATGGCACTCGCCGCCCGTGCAACGGGGGGTCACGGCTTCCGGACGCGGGGAGAGCCGGGTGATCGCCGCGCACGACAGCCAGTGCGTGCGGATCTGGCACGGCCACCGCAGGCACCCGGTCGAGGAGCTGTACTGGGGAGGAACGCCGAACGCCCTCGCCTCCGCGCGGCACCGCCGGGACGTCTTCCTCGCCGCGGTCGACCGGACCGGCACCTGGGTGTGGCGGTGGGACTCCTCCCTGAAGTACGCCCGAGGGCGGTTGAGGCGGCCGTTCCACGTCTCCGCGCAGGCGCGCTGTGTGGCTCTGGCCGTCTCCGGCGGGCGGGTGGGCGTGGTCACGGGCGGCCCCGGAGGGGTGACCGTGTGGGAGGTGCAGGGGCTGCGGACCGGACAGAACCGGCTCGTGCGCACGCGTTCCCTGACCGACGGCGCGGAGGTGGTCAAGGCAGTTTCGGTGCTGGTTCGCGGGGACGGACCCGAGGCCGTGATCGCCGCCCTGGACGGCCACACGCTCCACGTCTGGCACGTGGAGGACCTCTTCCACGGCGAGGCGGAACTCCGGTTCCGCGCCCGCAGCGCGGGAGGGGCCGTGACCCTCGGGCACGGCCCCCACGGCGTGCTGACCGCCGTGCAGGAGAACGCCGAGCTGCATGTGTGGGACGAGTCCGGCAGGGAGTACACCCCCTTGCCCTGCGACCACGGGCACGATTCCCTGGCCTTCGACCCCTCGGGAACCGGCCGGCTGGCGGTCGCCGACGACACCCGGCTCCACATCTGGGAGCCGCACGCTCCCTTCGAGGCAGGAGGCGCCGCCCGGGCGCCTGTCCGGGGCCGCGTTGCCGAGAGCCCGCAACTGCGGCTGGTGCGGGACTCCGACGGGACCATGCTCCTCGCCCGCTCACAGGGCATCGACGTGCTGCTCAGTCTGCACACCGGGTCCGGCCGCGTCGTCGAGGGACCACGGCTCCCGCACTCGTACCAGGTGACCGCGGTCGCCGCCGCGAGAACCGGTGAGGGATGGGCGACCGCGGCGGTCGGTCGCCGGCACGTGGTGCTGTGGAAGCTCGGCCCGCGACTGGAGCTGCTGGGGACCGAGGAGTTCGACCTGCCCGGCGCGTCCGACCTGCGAACCCCCACGCTCGGGCTGTCCGTCACCGGCACAGGTCTGATGCGCCTGATGTGGCCGTCCGGGCAGAACGTCATCACCTGGGAACGCGAGCAGTGGGAGCGGGCCGGCCCCTGGCGGGAGGGACGCACCTTCGTGCTGACCGCCTCGGGCTCCGTGCAGCAGCTGGACGTGGTCGGCGTGCCCGGCGGCCCGTCCTGGCTGTCGCTCTGGGGCGGCGACGCGGTCCGGGTCTGGAACCTCGCCGAGCCCCAGGCCCGGCCGGAACCGGTCGACTGCCCCGGCGCGAGGGCGGTCGCGACCGGCCTGCTGAGACGGGCGGTCCGGTCCGTTCCGCTGGTCGCCTACGCGACGCCGTACACCGTGCGCTTCCGCCAGTGCGACGGCCGCATCGGCAGGCCGGTCGACCTTCCGGAGCAGCCCGGCGCGCCGCTCGACGGGCTCACTCTGGCCGGGCCGCCGGAACGGCCCCTGCTCGCCGGCTGGAGCCGGGAGTCCGGGAGCCTGCGGCTGTGGGACGTCAGGCAGGAGCGGCGGCTGGAGCCGGTCGAGTCCCGCGGTTACGAGGTGACCAGCGTGGACTCCGCCTACGACGGGCACGACATCACACTCATGATCCAGGGCATCGCGCAGAAGAGCCTCCGCTGCGACCAGGTGGTGCTGCCCTGGCCGGCCGACGGGGGCGGTCCGACGCCACGGATCGTCCGGCGGCAAGGGGCGGAGACCGCCCAAGAGGGAAGCGAGAGCATTCGGTGAGAGACGATCTCGTCGTCGTGGTTTCGGGAATCATGGGCACGGCCCTGACCCGGGACGGGCACGACGTCTGGGACCTGAGCCTGCGGGCGATCGGCGGCGTCCTCGGGTCGACGCGGACCAGAGAGACGCTCAAGCTGCAGCAGGGCATCGGGGACGAAGATCCGGAACCGCCGCACGCCCTGGACGTGGGCGGGCCCATCCTCGGCCCGCGTCTGCTGCCCGGCCTGATCTCCGACACCGGATACGCCGGCCTCCGCGGGAAGCTGGGTGTCGAGGCGGACAGGTTCCTGGTCTTCTCCTACGACTGGCGGCTGTCCAACCGCAACTCGGCCCGGAAACTGCGGCGGTTCGTCGACGAGCGGCTGTCGCGCTGGCAGGAGACAGCCGATCCGGCACTGCATCCCGGAGCCGGCGACGCCAAGGTGGTCTTCCTGTGCCGTTCCATGGGCGGCCTCGTCGTGCGGTATTACACAGAGGTCCTCGGCGGATGGGAGAAGACCCGGTCGGTCACGACGCTGGGCACGCCCTTCTCGGGGAGCGTCAAGGCGCTGCGGTTCCTGACGGGGCAGGCGCGGTGGGTGCCCGGACCTCTCAACGAGCAGATCCGCGAGATCTGCTCGACGTATCCCTCGCTCGGGCAGCTGATTCCGACCTACCGGATCGTGCTGGACGAGGAGCACGGCAGGGTCGCGCTGGACAGCCGCACCCCGCCGGAGGGAGTGGACCCGTCGATGATCGAGGATTCGGTGCGGTTCTGTATGGAGATCGACGATGCCATGCAGCAGAACGACGCCCGGTACGGGCGTCATCGCTACGACCTGTTCGCGTTCGGGGGCGACAAACACCGCACCGATCAGGCGGTCTCGTTCCCCATGGGGAGCCGACCGAGGTTCCA
The DNA here is from genome assembly GCF_055569945.1 of Streptomyces sp. NPDC031340. Taxonomy (NCBI): domain Bacteria; kingdom Bacillati; phylum Actinomycetota; class Actinomycetes; order Kitasatosporales; family Streptomycetaceae; genus Streptomyces; species Streptomyces sp. NPDC031340. The sequence continues at coordinate 146,917 of NZ_JBVIIE010000016.1, read as the reverse complement.
CTCCGACTTCTCGAAGTCCACCGATTTCCATGACCGGTACCTGCCGCCTCCACGTGGTGACGGCACGGTGTCCTACCTTGCCCAGACCCCGCCCGAGTGGTCGAGTACCGGCCGGCCGCTGTGGCTGGACAGCAGGCACGCTGATCTCATGAACGCGGACAAGGCCATCGAGCAGCTCAAGCGCATCTGTGACGACGTACCGCTCGCCCAGGCGCTGAGTTCCGAGTACCCGGTCGGCGTGGAGCTGCCCGATGTCGCCGTCGCCGGCGAGCCGTTCGAGATCTGGGCGACGAACGCCGAACCCGCGTTGCGTCTGCGGGTGCGGCGCCTCGCCGAGAACGGCGGATGCGTGTGGGACGAGGAGATGCGGCCGTGCGGTGACGGGGCCTTCCTCGCCGAGACACGCGCCGAGCGCGGGCGGTGGACACTGGAGGTGTATTCGCCGACGGCCGGCTACGTGTGCCGGGACGTGCTTCTGGTCGTGTGACCACGTCGACGCGTTGCGGGACTCTCTTGGCGCGAGGCCGGACGGAACTCTCAGAACCCGTCGTCCGAGCCGTCCTCGCGCAGCTCCGTCACCCGTTCCAGGAGGATGGCCTCCCAGGCCCGCCGCAGCTGGGTCCGCAGCAGCGGCAGCGGGCCCACGTCCTGGCCGCCGAGGCGTGCGGCCAGCCGGATCACCGTGTCACAGCGGGCCAGCCACAGGCCGCGCAGACAGGGCCGGGCGCCGTAGCCGGCCAGGGTGGCGGCGCGCACGGCCGCCGGGGAGCCGACGGCGAGGGCGAGGCCGGCGATGTCCTCGGCGGGGTCGCCGACGGCCGCGTCGGACCAGTCGAGGACTCCGCGCACCCGGCCGTCGGCGGTGGTCACCAGGTGCTCGCCCCTGAGGTCGTGGTGGACGAGGACCGCCGTGCCGGGCTGGGCGGCGAGCTGCGCCGCGGCCGGACCGGTCAGCTGGATCATCCGGTCGGAGTCGAACTCGTCGGCGGCGCGCAGTCGTTCGGCCGCTTGCACGGCCATCCGGCGCAGCGCCTCCAGGGAGCGCGGTGCGGTGCGCGGCACGCCGAGCGTCTCGGCCTGCCGGACCGGCACCTCGCGCAGCCCGCCGAGCAGCCCGGCGAGGTCGGCCTCGCCGACGGCCGACACGTCGTGCTCCTCCGCCGTACCGCCGGGCAGCTTCGCGTCGAGCGTGTACGTCAGCCCGGGCGCCCACTCGCCGCGCGCCACGCTGGTCGGCACCGTGACCGGCAGGTGGGGCCGGACCAGCTCGCGCAGCCGCAGCTCGCGGCGCTGCCGGACGGCGGCCTCACGGTCGAGGGCGAGGCGCAGCACGTGCCTGCCGCCGACCCACCAGGTCGAGTGCCCGCCGCCCTCGGTGACGGGCCGCACCTCGGGTCCTGCGGTGCCGGCGCCGTCCGCGCCCTCCTTGAGCAGGGTGCGGACCAGCCGGCGGACGGTGTCCGCGGTGGGTGTCGGTGCCTGGGTCATGGTCGCGCCGTCGTCCTCGGGGATGTGCCGGGTCTTTCGGAGTGGTTCACTCCACTATGACCATCTCCCGGTCGGTGGTGTTCAGCCGTCGGCCGCCGTCCTCGGTGACCGTGACGATGTCCTCGATGCGCACGCCGAACCGGCCGGGCAGGTAGACGCCGGGCTCCACGGAGAAGCACATGCCGGGCACCAGGGGCTGCCGCTCACCCTCGATCATGTACGGCGGCTCGTGCGTGGTGACGCCGATGCCGTGGCCGGTGCGGTGGATGAAGTACTCGCCGTATCCGGCGTCGGCGATGACCGCGCGGGCGGCCCGGTCGACGTCCTGGCAGGCCACGCCGGGGCGGACCGCGCGGAAGCCCGCCTCCTGCGCCTCGCGCACGATGTCGTGCACCCGGCGCTCCTCTTCGGTGGGTTCGCCGACGTGCACGGTGCGGGAGGTGTCGGAGCCGTAGCCGTCCTTGAGGCCACCGAAGTCGAGGACGACCATGTCGCCGCGCTGGATGACGCGGTCGCCCGCCTCGTGGTGGGGGTCGGCGCCGTTCGGACCGGAGGCGACGATGGTGAAGTCGACCTGCTCGTGGCCGTACTGCCGCAGCAGGCCGGCGAGGTCGGCGGCGACCTCCGACTCCCGGCGGCCGCCGAAGGCAACCTCGCGGATCTCCTCGAACGTCCGGTCCGCGGCCGCGCCGGCGGCGGCCAGCAGCCGCAGTTCCGCGGCGTCCTTGACCGCGCGCAGCATCGGCAGGGCTTCGGTGAGGGATGCGTAGGACGTGCCGGGCAGCGCCTTCTGCAAGGCGAGCAGGTGCATCGCCCAGGCGTTGTCGCTGATGCCGAAGGTCCCGTCGACGTCGAGGAGGACGGCGGTGGCCGCGTACGGGTCCTTGCCGTCGGTCCAGTCGCGCAGGCTCATGGCGGACGCGCCGGGGGCCTTGGCGGCGTCCGGGGCCTCCAGGGTGGGCACGACCAGGACGGGGGTGCGTCCGGGGGCCAGGACGAGCAGGGTGAGCCGTTCGGTGACCGCGGGGGGCGCGTATCCGGTGAGCCACACCATGTCCGGCCCCGGCGCCACCAGGAGCCCGGCGAGACCGGCGTCGGCGGCCGCGGCCGCCGCGCGCTCCATACGGGCCCGGTAGTCGTCGGCGGTGAAGGGCGAGGTCGTGCTGCCGGTCATCCGGGCCTCCTCGAGCGGGTGACGGGATCACTGTGCCACGCTCAGCATCCTGCCCGTACGCGGGGAACGACGCGAGCCGGTTCCCCGGTTTCGCGCGCGTTTCCGGTCCCGGGGCGGGTCAGGTGACGACGCCGGGCACGACCGTCAGCCGCTGGTGGACGCCGTTGCGGTGGCGCACCGTCAGCGTGACCCGGGAGCCGGGGCGGGTCCGGGCGACGGCGTGGGCGAGGTCGGCGGCCGAGCCGACGGGCGTACGGCCGAACCCGAGGAGCACGTCGCCCCGGACCAGGCCCGCCGAGGCTGCCGGGCCGGGCACGTGGACGGCGACCAGCAGCGCGCCGGTCGTCTTCTCGTCGTCCGTGGCCGCTGCGGCCCGTGTGGCGTCTGTGGCGTCCGTCGGGTTCGCGGCTTCCGCCGCGTCCACGGCTTCCACGCCGAGGGTCGCGGCCGCAGCGACGGGTGCCGGGGCCGGTGCGGAGGAGGCCGGCGGGGCGGGCGGCTCTGGACGGGCGGGGGGCCGGGCCGCCGGTGCCGCGTGGCGTCCCGGGCGGAGGAGTCCGTCCATGCCGATCGCCGTGGCGCCGAGGGTGCCGAGGCCGACCCCGGACAGCAGCAGCACCGTGCCGGCGATCAGTCCGGACAGCACGGCCCTGAGCCGTCGGAGCCGCCGCCGTGCGGTGTGCGGACGCCGGGCGGGGGGTGGCACGGTCGCCGAGCCGTCGCCGGGCGGCCGGCCGGGCAGCGGCTTGGGACGCAACGCGGTCTGTTCCATCAAACGCCTCCGGCTGACGCGGATCGGTCCGCCGGTGCCCTACCCGGCGGACCGGCGGCCGACGAGCCACGAACGAGTGAGACTGACCAGGGGGCGGAACCGGGAAGACGGTCCCGTACGCATCGTCACGGCCACCGCATCCGCCACGGCCCGGGACGGGAGCGGGAGCGGGATCACGGCCGCGCGGGGGACGCCCGTGGCCGCGGATCGGGGCAGGCAGGGGCAGGTCGCGGCGGGCGGTGGCGTGCGGGGGCCGACGGCGGCGCCGCGCTGGCGTGCGGGGGCCGACGGCGGCGCCGCGCTGGCGTCGGCAGGGGCGCCGACGCGGTGAGGGTACGGACGTCGGCGCCCCCGTGACGCGTCGAGGGACGGCAGCGGCGGCGGCCGTTCACGGCCTGCGTCCGGCACGTTCGGCGCGCCCAGTCGCGGGCATCGGTGGGTTCGCCAGGGCGCCGTCCGGGGCGCCCGGGCGGAACCCCGGGGCGCGTCGAGAGGCGGCAGCGGCGGCGGCCGTTCACGGCCTGCGTCCGGCACGTGCGGCGCGCCCAGGCGGGGGCGTCGGTGGTTGCCGGGGCGCCGTCCGAGGCGCCCGGGCGGAACCCCGGGGTGTGTCGGGCGGCGCCCCGGGGTGTGTCGGGTGGCGCCCCGGGGTGTGCCGGGTGGCAGGGTGTGCCCGGGGTTCCTTCCGGCGCCGTGCGTGGTCAGCGGGCCGCGTCGGACAGCCGGAGCGGGTCGCCGGGCGGACGGCCGGGGGCCGGTTGGTGGCGTCGGCCGACGGGCAGCGCGGGCGGGCGGTCCGGCAGGAAGGCGTGGGCCCGGCGGGCCAGGAAGTCGGGCTTGTAACGGTCCACGGAGCGGTGCCAGTTGAGGATGCCCGCCATCCAGTTCCGCAGATCGGCCACATAACCCTCCATGGCGTCGCGCCCCTCCTTCGACAGCGCGAAGTCGTCGTAGACGACCGGCAGTTCGTGCTCGACGACGTGCTGGAACTGCTGCATCCGCCGGGCCATCAGGTCGTGCACGACGCCGAGCGCGGTGGGGTAGTCGATGCCGAAGAAGTTCTGCACGACGAGAATCGCGTTGTGGATCTCGCCCTCGTACTCGATCTCCTTCTGGTACGAGAAGACGTCGTTGAGCAGGCACGCGTAGTCGACGGCGGCGTTCTCCAGCGAGCGCACCGGCCCGCTGCGGTAGACCTCCGGCGCCACCGCGGGCCCGTGCCCGGCCCGGCACAGGCCGAGGGTCAGGTCGGCGCCGAAGGTGGCGCGGCGCATCTCCAGGTAGTCGACGGGGTCGGGGATGCGGTTCTGGAGCTGGTTGGACAGCTCCCACACCCAGCTCTCGGTCATCGTGTCGATGGCGTCCTTCAGGGAGCGCCGCGCGTCCGGGCCCATCCCGGCCGTGGTGCGGGGCCACAGGTCGAGGAGGCCGCGTTCCATGGCGTTGACGGGGACGACGGCCGGCTCGCCGTCGACGGGCATGCACGCCGACAGGCGCCGGGTCGTCAGCCGGGCGGCGGCCAGGTCGCGGCGGTGGCCGAAGACGAGGGGGTAGTAGTCGTCGCCGTAGGTCCCCCAGGCGAGCCACTGCGCGCTGAGGTCGAGGGCCTGCGGTGTGGCGTCCGGGTCGAGTCCGGCCGAGCAGAGCGCCAGGTCGTAAGCGGCGAGCTTGTCCTCGTCCCAGACGCCTTCCTGGAGGATGCCCATGCGTCGCGTCCACTGCGTGAGGCGGGGGCGGGCGGCGGCCAGGTGCGGGCTGAGCTCGACCTGGAAGGGCATCGGGAAGTCGGGCAGCAGCGACGGGCCGACCTTCTGGTACGGCACGTACGTCCAGGCGCGCAGCCGGTCGGCACCGGCCGCCGCGAGCAGGCCGCGGACGTCGGCGGCGGAGGTGCCGGGCCCGGTGGGGGTCTGCCACGGGCGGGCGGCACGCGCGCCCGCGTTCATGTAGCGGCTGGAGCGCAGGTGCCATTCGTGGCCGCCGGACTGCCAGTCCTGGAGTCCGCGCGTGTACGCGGCGACGGCGGCGACCTCGTCCGGGGTCAGGCCCCGGTCCAGGGCCAGCGCGGGCACCTCGGTCAGCGCCGTGTGCTCGAACTGCTGCATGCGGGAGGTGAGGATGTCGTTGACGAGGTCGGCGGCCTGCTGGGTGGTGCAGCCGAAGAAGGTCTCCAGGACGAGCACGCCGTTGCTGTTCTCGCCCTCGTCCTCGACCTCCCGCTGGTAGGAGAACAGGTCGTTGCGCAGGTGCACGGCGTCGGCGAACGTCTCCATCAGCACCCGCAGCGGCCGGGTGCCGGCCGCCGACGCGGGCACCTCGGCGGTCGCGTACTCCACGAGCCCCGCCGACCAGGGGGCGCCGCCGACCTTGCGGCGCATCTCGATGTACTCGACGGGGTTGGCGATCCGCCCCTCGTTGATGTTGGACAGCTCCCACAGCGACTCGTTGAGCAGGTGCTCGGTGGCCAGGGCGAAGCGCCGGCGCCAGTCCGCGGACATCGCCGGGACGGTACGGGCCCACAGGTCGGCGAGGCCCGCCTCGACCGGGTTCAGCGGTTCCGGGACCGGGGCCGACAGGGCCGGCGGCATGAACAGCGGCAGGCGGTCCAGGTAGGCCTTGCCGCCGGCGCGGTCCTGGGTGCGCTTGAAGGTCTCGAGGAAGTGGTCGTCGAAGAAGAAGACCCACACGTACCAGTCGGTGATCAGGGACAGGGCGGGGCCGTCGCAGTCGGGGTGGGTGCAGGCGCAGAGCAGGCCGTAGTCGTGGGCGTCGAGGTCGGACTGCTCCCAGATCCCGGAACCCTCCAGCATGCCCATCTCGCGCGCCCACGCGGTCGAGTGGGCGCGGGCCTCGTCGACGTGCGGGTTCAGCCGCGCGGGGTACGGCATGTAGAAGTGCGGGAGTTCGAAGGGCTGCTGCGTCATGGCCGGGGCTCTACCCGTGGCTCTCCGGCGGCATCCGCGGGCGGGGGGACGACCACCCCATCGCGTGAACCGGTGTCAGGCCCTCACCTGGATCAGCGCGTGTGTGCCGCCGGTGCGCCAGCGTTGTCCCTCGGCCGACACCAGCGCGGTCTCCGTGGCGGCGTCGAGGCCGGTGATCACGTCCGACTTCAGGGTGCGCAGGGCGGCCACCGGGCCCGGGAAGCCGACGGTGACGTCGCGGAAGGGCGTGGTCGGCGGCCACCGGCGGTCGCCCACCAGGCGGCGGTAGTTGAGGTCGCCCTTGACGACGGTGAGGGCGGCGCCGGCGAGTTCCGCGCGCAGGTCGGCGGGCATCTCGGCGAAGGGCAGGGGCGCGGCGGAGAAGGGGTGCGCGCGGACCGTGAGGCGGCCGTCCCCCATCGCCGACCACAGGGTGCGCCCGTAGGCGGCGGCCCGGCCAGGCGCCGCGGTCAGCCGGCGCAGGGCGTCCACCACGTCGGCGGCCGTGGCGTCGGAGACGTAGTACGGGTACGGCTTGACGTGCAGGACGGCCCGCAAGATGCGCCCCTGCCGCAGGAGGTGGGCGATCAGGAGCAGGTCGGGGACGAGTTCCCGGCCGGCGTTGTCCGCGATCAGGCACAGCGTGCCCCGCAGCAGCGGCCACAGCAGCTCGCTGTCGTCGGCGACCAGACCGGGCGCGGGCTCCGCGGTCCCGTCGTGCCCGGAGAGGCGGAAACCGAGGTCGGCGCGGTTGCCCCAGAGGGAACCGTGCAGCAGTGCCGCCTCCTGCTCCTCGGCGGACCGGCCGGCCAGGTCGTCCAGGGCGGCCAGTTCCTCGTCGGTCCGCGGGGAGTCGAGCTCGGCCCGCTTCAGCGGCCCGAAGGGATCGACGCCCTGCCAGGGGCCGGGTGCGAAGTAGCCCACGGATTCGAGCAGTCGGCGGTAGAAGTAGCTCTCCGACCAGAGCCAGGGGATCTTGAACCAGGACCGGCCGGTGTACTCGTCCGCGCCCCAGGCCGTCCACCGGTCCCGGTCGTGGGCGCCGGCGGGGAGTGGTTCGAGCACGCCCTCGGCGCAGCTCGCGAGGAGCGCGTCGAGCGCGCGGAGTTGCGCGGGGCCGTACGGGAAGGAATCCCGTACCTGCCGGATGATCGCGGGGTGCCGTTCGGCGAGCACGCTGTGCGGGAACGAGCCCGGCTCGTCGCCGAGGATCACGGGCGCGGACGGGGTGTCGGGCATGCGGCTCACCGTATCGCGCGGTTCACAGCGTCCTGATCTCCCGCTCCAGCCGGGTGGCGAGGGTGAGGTAGCGGGGCCGCCGCGGGACCGGTACCAGTCCGCGGATCATCACGTGCCACATCTCGGCCACCCGCCGCGGCTGACGGGCGACGGGTTCGAGGGACCGGCCCACGACGCGTGCCCCGACGAACCAGCTGACGAGCGCGTGGGCGGCGGCCTCGACGTCGATGTCCTGGTGGACGTCGCCCTCCCTGGCGGCGCCGTTGAGCTTGCGGATGGCGACCTCCCGCCACTCGGTGAAGGGATGGGTCAGCGGAGGGCGCACCTCGACCTGCCCGGCGGCGAGCCGGAGGCCGGCCCGCGGGACCGGGTCCTCGACGGACAGGCGCGCGATGCCGAAGGTGATGCGGATCAGCGCCTCGAGCGAGGAGTGTCCACGGCCGTCCGTCTCGGCGACCACCTCACGCCAGGCCCTGGACTGCAGTTCCATGATGGCGTCGGCCAGGTCCTCCTTCGCCGCGAAGTGGAAGTACAGCGCGCCCTTGGTGACTTGGGCGTGCTCGACGATGTCGCTGAGACTGGTCGATTCGTAACCGTGACGGTCGAACAGGTCGGCGGCGGCCGTGATGATCGTCGCGCGGGTCTGCTCGGCGCGTAACTGCCTCGCCATCGACTGAACACTCCTGGGACGGAACTGAACACTCCTGGACGGGAAAGAACGGGTCGTGCCGTTTGTTTCTTACTCGCCGTACACGATATCTCACGGTTCGGCGACTTCGACGGCGCACTCGAAGACCACCGATTCCCCCTGCACCGCACGGACCTGAAGGACCGTCCGGTCGTCGTCACGCACCTCCACCCATACGGGACGGTCCAGTTCAGCGTAGCGACGGAACAGCGCGTGGAACGACACGGGCGCGCGGCGGCCCGCGGTGCGCGCCCGCACGGCCTGGCCGGCGGCCTCCAGGAGCAGCATGCCGGGTACGTGATCAAGTGGGTGGTCGAAAAAAACAGGGTGGGCGGTATCTACGCGGAGCCGCAGTCGCCCGGCGGGGCCGGGCGGGGCGAGCACGACGTCCGCCGCCAGGCCGCGGCCCACCGTGTCCGGCGGCAGGGCGGGCGGAAGGGGCGCCGCGGGCACGGCGCCGGGGGTGCGGCCGCCGCGCAGCCTGCGATAGACGGACTCGCGGGTCCAGCTGACGTCCAGCCGCGCGGTCGCGACGCGTTCGTCACCCAGCCGCACCTCCGCGTCGCAGGTGAGCGCGGCGGGACGGCCGCCGCGGTGACGGCTCGGGGTGACGGCGACGGCGACGGCGGGTGCGGCGGGTGCGGCCCCGACGGTCAGGCGTCCGGGCCGGAGGACGGCGACCCTCAGGTCGTGCAGCACGAAGCGGTCGTCCAGCGGGACGCCGTACTCGGCGTGGGCGAGCAATGCGCCGCACTGGCGGACGGTCTCGGCCACGAGCAGCGGTTCGTACGCGGTCCGGTCGGGGGAGACGTACACCGGGTGGGCCCGGGGCCACTGGGCGGACAGGACGAACCGGTCGGCGCCGGTGCGCCGCCAGCCGGTGAGCAGGGTCTCCGCGACGGCGACGCGATGCACCAGCCGACACGGCACCGTCGCCGTCAACTCGCCTTCTGGAAGGTTCAGTTGCCTGGGTTTCGAGAGGCTCGCCGGGGTCGGGGCGCCGGCGTGCTGCCGCAGCTGGGGCATGTCTCTCCCTCGGCTCCCCGAATGACATGACAGGCCGGACGGCCGGTTTCCGACGTCCGTGAAACGCAACAATACGAGCCGACCGGTTGGTTTTCAATGAGACGCGGGTGATCCACCGCTGCGTACGACCGCTCCCGCGCCTCCCGGGGCGCCCGTCAACTGTTCCTGAGCCATACGCCAGTTGGCGACATGACCCATTCCGTCCGGATCGGGAGGTTGAACGCGCCCGGCGGGTCTCCCGTACTTGACGGGAGCAGCCCGTTCCCGCGCCGCCGAGGAGACGTTCCGGATGCCCCGGATGACCACCCACCGCACCGCCCTGGCAGCCGCCCTCCTGATCCCTTTCGCCCTGCCCCTGTGGGCGGCCGGACCGGCGCGGGCGCACGGCGCACCGACCGATCCGGTCAGCCGGGCGTACGCCTGCTCCCCCGACGGCGGCGCCGCTTCCCGCTCGGCGGCCTGCCGGGCCGCCGTCACCGCGAACGGCGCCCCCTTCACCCTCTGGGACAACCTGCGTGTGGCGGACGTCGGCGGCCGGGACCGGCAGGTCATCCCCGACGGGCAGCTGTGCAGCGGCGGCCTGGCCGCCTACAAGGGCCTCGACCTGGCCCGCTCCGACTGGCCGGCGACGAACCTGACGCCCGGCGGGAGGCTGACGATGACGTACGCCTCCACGATTCCGCACACCGGCACCTTCAAGCTGTACCTCACCAGGCCGGGATACGACCCGGCCAAGCCGCTGACCTGGTCGGACCTGCCCGAGAAGCCGTTCGCCGAGGTGACGGACCCGGCCCTGACGAACGGGGCGTACCACATCGGCGCGACGCTGCCGTCCGACCGGACGGGACGCCATGTGCTGTACACGATCTGGCAGAACAGCAGCACGACGGACACGTACTACTCGTGCTCGGACGTGGTGTTCCGGTCGGCGGGGACGGCCGCCGACGGCGCGTCACCCTCCGCGACGGGGCAGCGGGCAGCCGCGAGCGGCACGCCGACGCCGTCCGCGGACGGGCGCCGCGCGCAGGCGGACCCGGCCGGGACGACGGCGAAGGCGGCGGTGACGCCGTCGGATTCCGACAGCGTTCCCGTCGCCTCCACCGCCGCCGCCGGCTCGGGCCCGTCCGCGCCGGTGGTGGCGGGCGGCGCCGCCGCGGTGCTGGTGCTCACCGGCGGCGCCGCCCTGGCGCTGCGTCTGCGTCGACGCTGAGGTTCCGTGCTGCGTGGACTGTCGAACTGGTGGAACTGACGCAACTGGTTGAACTCGTCTTGCGGTTGCGCTAGTTGACGAAGACCGTCGCGCCGTTGTCCGTCACCGGGGCGTACTTGGCGGTGAAGTAGCCGCTGCTGAAGCAGAGCGACGAGCCGGACGTCTTGGTGAACTGCTGGTTGGTGAAGGAGATGCTGTTGCCGGTGTTGCTCGCCGTGCCGGTGAGGCTCGGCGCCTGGTAGACGCAGGTGATGGAGCCCAGCAGGGTCCGCAGCTTGACGGTGGTCTGGATGGTGGAGCCGCTCGCCGGGCTGATCGTGACGACTCCGGCGGAGGTCACGGTGGCGGTGTAGGGCAGGTTGTCGACGGTGATGCTGTTGACGCCGAGCACACCGGTGACGTTGCTGGTGCAGCTGCTGCTGTCGAAGGTGTGCGCGGTGACCTGCTCGGTGGCCGTGCCCGGCGCGGCCGGGTTGTCGGTCACCGTCGCGGTGAACTGCGACGAGGTGCAGGTCACGCCGCTGGTGCCGGTGGCGCTGGAGTAGAGCGTGGCGGAGGTGCCGCTGGCCAGCGGAGCCGTCAGCACGTCGCCGACCGCGGCGGCCGAGCCGCCGGCGGAGCCGGTGGTGAGGACGGATCCGGCCGCCGAGGCGGGCATGGCCGGGAGGGAGAGGGCGGCGACGGCTCCGACGAGGCTGAGGAGGGTGCGAGTGCGCATGGGTGCGTACCTCTTTCCGGTGGGGGCTGCGGGTTGGGGGAGTGCAGGCTTCCGGCGTGATGCGCGAGAGGGTGCGGGACGCGGATCGGCGCCCGCCGTTGCCGGCCCGTGACGCCTTCTCCGTACGTGACGGGCCGGGAGCGGCGACCGGCCGGTGACCGGCCGGGGACCTGGAAAGGGCCTCCGGCCGGGCCGGGCGGGAGAACCGGCCGGCACGGGACCAGGGGATAGGGCGCCCGTGCTGAGCCGTGAAGGGGGTCGGACGAGAACTGCCCGTACAGGACGGGCGGGATCCGGGAGACGCGGACGATGCCGCGCGGCGGGATCCGGCGCCACGGATCCGGGGGAAGCCAGGGGCAGTTCTAGACCTGATGCTCAGTCAACGTCAATACATCACACCGGAGTTGACCCGAGCTTGGGGCGTCTTCGAGGGGGCGCCCGACAGCTGCGGCAGAGCGCGAACGTCCAGGTGACACACAACCGACACCCTTTTTTTACAACTCCCTTGACCCTCGAATGTAACCCCGGGTAACTTCCTCGGAGGCTACTGCGGAGTACGTGAAAGCCCTTCCATCCGCCGGGAGGTGGAGGAGTGGTGCGCCGCAGCCGCTGTCCGCGCCAGGACAACGCGCCGCTGATGCCCAACTCGCACTGACTATGCACACGGGAGCAGAAATGGCCTCGTCCTCGGACGTCACCTCGTCCGCCGAGCACAACCCAGGGAACCCGGAGAGCGGTTCCGTGTCCGATCCGGCGAGACGCGGGCGGGTCCGCCTGCGCCGCGCCGCGGTGATGGCGGTTCCTGCCGTCGCGGCCGTCGCCGGAATGGCGATCCTCACCGCCGAGGGAGCGCTCGGCGTGCAGTTCTCCATCTCCGGGATGCCGTTCACGGTCACCGCGACCGAGCTCGACGGCACCGGCTTCGAGCAGTTCGGCGCGCTCGACGAAATGGCCGAGGACAGCCCCAACGCCGGCGACACCGGCGGCCAGGTGCTGGTCATCACGTCAGCGATCAAGAACGCCACGCTGACGAAGCTGTGCCAGAGCGTCGACCTCGGCGGCACCAACCTGCTCATCACCGCGGGTGGTGGGGCGTCGAAGGTGCAGGCGAGCGACCTCACCACCGACTCGACCGAGGTGTCCGGCGACGCCTCCTTCAACAACATCGAGATCGGCAACGACGCCAGCACGCTCACCAAGGCCGGAGTGAAGGGCCCGAAGGGCGTCTTCAGCCAGCAGGCCGACACCGTGCACATCGCCAACCTGCGGCAGACCAACTACGCCACCACGGCCGGGGTGTTCAAGCTCCCGGGCCTGAAGATGCGCTTCAGCGACTCGGGTTGCTGATGTCGGCGGGCTCGGACGAAGGCATCCGCCCGGGGACGACGGCCGCTGATCTGGAGGCGGCCTTCGGCCCGGAGCGGCGTACCCACGCGAAGCCGGACACCGGACCGGAGCCGGCCGCGGGAGCGCAGTCGGCCCTGCGAGCGGAGTCGGCCTCCGGACCGGAGCCGGCCGCACGCCTGGAGTCGGTCGCCGGACCCGGGCCGGCCGCGGACCCCGGGGCGGCCGGCGGACCGGAGCAGGGTGTCCGGCGCGAGCCTGACACGGCACCCGTGGCCGACGCCGGGGCGCGGCGGGGCGTGCGGGCGGCCTTCGGGCGCTGGCGGGCCGGCCGGCCGTTCTGGGGCGGGCTGCTGCTCGCCCTGGGCGGGGCGGAGATCCTGCTCACCGAGAAGGCCTCGCTGAAGGTCGTCATGCACATCGGCATGCAGGGTCTGGCCGGCTACCTGCTGCCGGCCCTGATGCTGCTGTGCGGACTGCTGATCCTCTTCAGCCCAGCGCAGCGCCTGTTCTACTCGATCGTCGGGGTCCTCTCCTCGCTGGGCACCTGGGTCACCTCGAACCTGGGCGGCTTCTTCGTCGGCCTGCTGCTCGGGCTCGTCGGCAGTTGCCTGGCCTTCGGCTGGCTGCCGGACCAGGAGCCGCGCAGTGTCCGCCGGCAGCGCCGGAGGGAGGCCCGGGCCGCGAAGACCGTCCAGGCCTGAGCCCTCGGCGGCATCCCGCCCCGCACCGGCCGGCCCCTGTCACGGGGCCGGCCGGTTGCGTCGTGCGGGGCTGTGGCGGGGCCCGTGACGGATGCCGCGCCGGACGCCGTCATGGCTGCCGTGACGGGGCCGTCGTGTGACGCGACCCGGAGAGTTGATCACAATGCGACAGCATCGACTCACTCCACGTGGCCATTCACTTGACTGCCGGCGGTCACACACGATTGGCTCCGGGCCAGCGAGAATCACCCGGTCGGCGTACGGCGTTCGCATGCCGTCCGGGGGGTCTGCCGTCTCGCCGTTCCTCTTGCTCGGCCGCACAGCGAGGTGCCGCACCCTCATGAACACTGCTCCCCCGCCCGCCTCCCGCAGAACCGTCCGCTTCGTGGCCCTGGCCGCGGCCGTCCTCCTCGTGACCGGCTGCTCCGCGCCGGACGGCCGGTCGGACTCCGGCACGGACGCGGCCGGCCGGGCCGGCACCTCCCGCCTCAAGGTCACCCTGATCACGCACGCGACCGACGGCGACACGTTCTGGGACCTGGTGCGCAGGGGCGCCGAGGCGGCGGCCGCCAAGGACGGCATCGAGCTGACGTACGCCAACGACCCGGACACGGCGGGACAGGCCGAACTGGTGCGGGACGCCGTCCGCGACAAGGCCGACGGCATCGCGGTGACCCTCGCCAAGCCGCAGGCGATGAGGGACCCGGTCGCCCGGGCCAGGAGCGCCGGCATCCCCGTGGTCGGCCTCAACTCCGGTATCGGCGCCTGGCAGTCGGAGGGGCTGCTGGAGTACTTCGGGCAGGACGAGAGCGTGGCGGGCCGCGCCGTCGGCGACAAACTGGACGCCCTGAAGGCCCGGCACGCCCTGTGCGTCATCCACGAGCGGGGCAACGTGGCCCTCGAGGCGCGCTGCGCCGGCGTGAAGAAGACCTTCGGCGGGCAGACCGAGATGCTCTATGTCGAGGGCACCGATCACCAGGCGGTCGGTGCCGCGATCACGGCGCGGCTGCGGCAGGACCCGACGATCGACGAAGTGGTCACCAACGGGGCCCAGTTCGCGCTGACCGCGGTCAAGTCGGTCGAGCAGGCGGGCAGCAGGGCCCAGGTCGCCACCTTCGACCTGAACGAGGACCTGGTGAAGGCCGTCCAGGGCGGTGACGTGCAGTTCGCCGTGGACCAGCAGCCCTACCTGCAGGGCTACCTGGCCGTGGACGCGCTGTGGCTGTACCGGACCAACGGCAACGTCAGCGGCGGCGGGGTGGCCCCCGTGCTCACCGGGCCGGCGTTCGTGACGAAGGCGAACGTGGCCTCCGTGGCGAGGTTCGCCGCGGGCGGCACCCGCTGACGGACGCTTCGTCCCCGGATGCCCGGATGCCGCGAAGGATTTCGGTGACCCACGCCACGTCCGGTCAATTGTGCGGATAGCATCCTGCACACCCCTTGTGCCGTACCGGACACGCGACCACCCCCGCGTCCGCTTCCCCGATCCCTCCCCGTCCTCTCCCCGATCCGTCCCCGTCCCCGTCACGCCCTCCGATCCGTCTCCGTTCCCCTCCCGCTCATCTCCTGCTGATCGCCTAGGACGACGATGTCTCCACGGACAGGTGCCCGGCGCCGTCTCGGCTCCATACGCCTCTCGCTGATCCTGCTGGCGCTGGTGCCCGGCGTCACGCTCGCCGCCGTGTGGGGCGTCACGACGAAGCAGATGTTCACCGAGGGGCTGCGGCTGCGCGCTCAGACCGAGCTGAGCCGGTCGACCGGCATCATGGGCACCGACGCGACGCTCGCGCTGCAGCGGGAACGCAGCCTGTCCGCCGCGTGGCTGGCCTCGCCGCACGGCTCGCGGACGGCACGGGAGGGCGCCCGGGCGGCCCTGGAGGAGCAGCGCGCGGAGACGGACCGGGCGGTCGCCAAGCTGGTCGGCCAGTCCGACGCCATCAACCGGGCCCCCGCCCGCATCTCCGACCAGTTGTACTCGGTGGTCGGCTCGGTCGGCAGCCTCGAGTACTACCGGGGCCAGGTGGACAACCTGACCGACATCACCGCCGAGCAGGCGCTGGGGCAGTACAGCTCGATCATCGACGAGCAGATCCACGCCTACCAGGAACTCTCCCAGGTCGACGACGGCGACCTCACTTCCCAGGCCGGACCGCTGGTCGCCCTCGAACACGCGGCGGAACTCGTCTCGCAGGAGAACGCCCGGCTCACCCTGGCCTGGCCGTCCGGGTACCTGGACGAGAAGGCCTGGAGCGACTTCTCCCAGCTGGTCGGCACCCGCCGCTGGCTCGTGAAGGACCAGATCGTTCCCCTGCTGCGGGGCAGCGCGAAGGCGCAGACCGAGCGGATCCTGCAGAGCCCCGAGTGGCGGGCGCTCGAGGGCGTCGAGGACCAGGTGCTCGCGGCCGGACCCGTGGCCGACGGCGGCAGGGTCGCGCTGCCGGACGCACGACGGCAGTGGGCCGACGCCCTGACGAAGGTCGGCGACGCGTACGCGCGGCTGATCCGGTCCCAGACGTCCGGCCTGCTCGACCGCAGCGCCGACAAATCGCACAGCCTGCTGCTGACCGCCGCCTCGCTGAGCGCGGGCGGACTGATCGCCCTGCTGCTGTGCGTCGGCATGTCCTGGCGGATCACCCGTTCCCTGTCCCGGCGGCTGCGCGGCCTGCGGGAGGCCACCCTGAGCCTCGCCGAGGAACGGCTGCCGGACGTGGTCGCCCGCCTCGACCGGGGCGAGAAGGTCGACGTCGATCTCGCGACGCCGCCGCTGGACTACGGCCGCGACGAACTCGGCCAGGTGGCACAGGCGTTCAACACCGCGCAGCGCACGGCGGTGCACACCGCCGTGGAACTCGCCGACACCCGGCGCGGCTTCCAGAAGGTGATCCTGGGCATCGCCCGGCAGAGCCAGAACCTGGTCAACCTGCAGCTCACCAAGCTGGACGCGCTGGAGCGCGAGCACTCCGACCCCGAGGTCCTGAAGGGCCTCTACGAACTGGACTCCACCGCCAGCCAGTTGCGCCGGTACGAGGAGAACCTGGTCATCATCAGCGGCGAACAGCCGCGCCGCAGCTGGCGGGAGCCGGTCGCACTGATCGACATCCTGCGCAGCGCCGTCGGCGAGGTCGCCGAGTACCGGCGGGTGGAGGTGGACACCGACGAGGACGTGTACCTGGTGCCGCCCGCGGTGGCCGACGTGATCCACCTGCTGGCCGAACTCATCGACAACGCGACCGCCTACTCGCCCGCGCCGAGCCCGGTCGGGGTGCGCGCCGCGATGGTGGCCAAGGGCCTGGCCGTGGAGATCGAGGACCGCGGGCTCGGCATGTCGCAGGAGGAGTACCTCGCGCTCAACGCCCAGTTGGGCGTGGAGCCGCAGTTCGACGTGGTCGCGCTGGCCGACGACCTCCGGCTCGGCATGTTCGTGATCGCCCGGCTGGCCACCCGGCACGGCATCGCCGTCACGCTGCGCCCGTCGCCGTACGGCGGGACGACGGCGATCGTGCTGCTGCCGCACGACATCGTCGTACGGGAGGCGGCGTGGGACGCGGACGCGGCGCACGCGGCGGATGCCGCAGGTGCTGCGGATGCCGCGGATTTCGCGGGGCCGGAGGAAGCTGCTCGGACCGCGGGACCGGTCCCGGCGGACGGGCACACGGACGCGACCGCGGACACGACCGTGGACACGACCTTGGCCGGGACCGTGGCCGTGGAGGCCCGGCCGCGGCCGGCGCCCGCGGCCCGGCCCCGTGGCTCCGCCGACGACGGCGAGCACGCCCGCGCGCAGGAGAACGGGCGCGTGGACCGGGCCGGGCACACGGAACCCGCGGACGCCGGGCACCCGCAGCCGGGGGACGCCGGCCGTGCGGGAGGTGACGGTCGGCGCGGCCGGCCGGCCCCGCTGCCCCGCCGGATTCCGCAGACCAGCCTCGCCGCCGAGCTCCGCGAGGACGTCATGCCCCCCGCGGAGGACGACGACGACTTCACCGCGGAACGCGCCGCCTCCTCGCTCGCCGGGTTCCAGCGCGGCACGCTGCGGGCCCGCGACGACGGCGCCGAGCCGCCGAGCGACCCGGAGCCGGGCGCCGCCTCCCCTGCCGCCCCCGGCTCCCCCGCCGACCCCGAGCCCTCGACCCCGCCCGCCGACAGCTGACGAAGGACATCGCCATGACACGCCCCACGCCCGCCACCCACACCCAGCTCGACCAGCTGCTGACCGGACTCGTGGACCGGGTCGCCGAGGTGAACCAGGCCGTCGTGCTCTCCGAGGACGGCCTGGTCGTCAGCAAGTCGACCGGGTTCCTGCGGGACGACGCCGAACGCCTGGCGGCGACGGCGTCCGGTCTGATGAGCCTCAGCAAGGGCGTCAGCATGGACTTCCGCGGCGGCCCGGTGCGTCAGGCGCTGATCGAGATGGCCAACAGCTACCTGATCCTGACCTCCGCCGGGCCGGGCGCCCACCTCGTGGTGCTCACCAGCGCGGGCGCGGACGTCGGCGTGGTGGCGTACCAGATGAACATGCTGGTGAAGAAGATCGGCGAGCACCTCAGCGCCGCGCCGCGGGCCGGCATCGGCCCCGCCGCCGGCTCCGGCGCGTGAGGTGGGGGGAGGCGATACGACGGGCCGGCTCGTACGACCGTTCGCTCTGACGGGCGGACGGACCCGGCCCAGCCGCGCCGACTTCACGCTCATCACGACGGTGACCGCGGTGGACCCGCCGCCGACCTGGGCCACCCGGCCGCAGCCCGAGCACCAGCGCATCCTGCGCCTGTGCGCCGAGCCGGTCGCCGTAGCGGAGATCGCCGCCCTGCTGGACCTCCCGGTGAGCGTGATCGTCATCATGCTCGACGATCTGCTGGAGGCGGGCTGGATCACCGTCCGCCCGCCGCGTTCCGTCACCCGCACATCACCCGACCTGGACCTGTTGCAGAAAGTGAGGGACGGCCTTGGCCGACTCTGACACCGTCACCCGGGCGGCACCCGACACGGTCAAGATCCTGATCGCCGGGGGCTTCGGCGTCGGCAAGACCACCATGGTCGGGTCGGTCAGCGAGATCGCCCCGCTGCGCACCGAGGAACCGCTGACCGCGGCCGGGCTGGGCGTCGACGACCTCGACGGCATCGAGCGGAAGAAGGCCACCACGGTGGCCCTGGACTTCGGCCGGATCACCGTCGGCGACGACCTCGTGCTGTACCTGTTCGGCACGCCCGGCCAGCAGCGGTTCTGGTTCATGTGGAACGACCTCGCCGTGGGCGCCCTCGGCGGCGTCGTCCTGATCGACGTGCGCCGCCCGCAGACGAGCTTCGCCGCGCTGGACTTCTTCGAACGCCGGGGCATCCCCTTCGTCGTCGGCGTCAACGGCTTCTACGGCGACCACCCCTACCCGCCGGAGGAGATCCGCGAGGCTCTGGCGCTGCCGGACCACGTCCAGGTGCTGCTGTGCGACGCCCGGGACCGCGCGTCGAGCCGGGACGTCCTGATCGCCCTGCTCGACCAGCTGATCGCCGCGGCGGCCGGCCCGGACGGCGACGACCGGCTCACCCACCCGGTCGGCTGACCCGGCAGCCGGTCCGGGGCCGATACCCGCACGGTCTCCGGCCCGGAGCGGACGCCGGGCAGCCACACGCGGGCCGCCGACCCTGAGTTCCGGCGCGGAGCGGACGTCACACCCCCGCGCGGGAGTTCCGGCCCGGAGCGAACTCCGCACCGCCTCGCGGGAGTTCCGGCGGAGGTCAGAGGCGGGCGAGGGCGGGGAGGAGGGCCGTCGCCGTCGTCACGTCCGCGGTCAGGGGGCGGTCGTCGGTGCCGGGCGGCAGGGCCTGGGCCGCCACGGTGAAGGCGTCGGCCGGCGGCGGGGCGGGGTGCATCCGCAACGCCCGGACGGCGACGACGAGTTCGCAGGCCAGGACGGTGGCGTAGGCGTCCACCGCGCGCAGTGCCTGGCGGGCGGCCTGGGAGGCGAAGCTCGCGGCCTCCTCCAGCCCGTGCGACAGCACGGCGTGCCCCGCCGACGCGGGCGTGGCGCAGGAACGCAGCTCCGCCAGCGCCGAGTTGGCGGTGTACTCCAGGATCATCGTGCCCGAGCTGCCGGCCGGGCCGGCGGCGAGGTGGGCGGGCAGGCCGGTCAGGTCGGTCCGGCCGAGGGCGGTGAGGCGGGCCGCGGAGAGCTGGGCGGTCTGCAGCAGGGCAAGGTTCAGGCCGTCCAGGGCGAGGCCCAGCGGGGCGGCGAAGAAGCCGCCGTGGTGGTGGGCCGCGGTGCCGTCGAGGGCGATCAGCGGGTTCTCGGACGGGCAGTTGACCTCGGTCTCCAGGACCCGCCGCAGCGCGTCGGCGGCGTCCAGGGCGCAGCCGTGCACCTGCGGGAAGGCACGGAAGCCGTAGGGGTCCTGTATACGACGACCCGGCCGGACCGGGCTGCCCAGCAGCCGGCGGGTCTCCGCCGCCGCGTGCGCGGCGCCCGGGTAGGGGCGCAGGGCGTGCACCTCGGCCGCGTAGGCCTCCGGGGAGCCGGAGACGGCGGCGAGGGACAGGGCGGCGACGGCGTGCGTGGCGCGCAGCAGGACGCCGAGGTCGTGGCAGACCAGGGTGGCCTGGCCGAGGGCGAGGGCGTTGCTGCTGAGCAGTGCGAGGGCGTCGCCCGGCTGGAGGACGACGGGGGCCGGCAGGCCGTGCGAGGGGTCGCCCAGCCAGGGGCGTTCGCCGATGAGGGTGAGGCCGGTCTGGGCCAGGGCGGTCAGGTCGCCGGTGCCCAGACCGCCGTACTCGCTGACCGCGGGGTGGACGCCCAGCCGCAGGGCCTCGGTGAGGGCGTCGACGAAGGCGGGCTGGATGCCGGAGCCGCCGGCGAGCAGCTGGTTGGCGCGCACGGCGAGCATGGCGCGCACCTGACGGGCCGGCAGCGGCTCACCGGCGCCGCCCGCGTGACTGCGCAGCAGGCGCAGCCCGTGGCCCGCCTCGTCGTCCGCTTCGACCGTCACCGAGCGGTGGGCGCCGACGCCGGTGCCGCGGCCGTAGAGGAGTCCGGCGGCGGCGAGCCGCTGGGCGGCCTGCCAGGAGCGGCGGGCCCGCTCGATCGCCTCGGGCGGCACGGCGGGCACGGCCGCGGCGTCGGCGAGCGCGACCACCCCGTCGACGTCGAGGGTGGCGCCGTCCAGGCCGACGCGGGTGCCGCCCTGGCGAGGGAGCACCCGCGTCGGTCCGTCGGGGGTCGTCTCCAACGGTGTCAGTCCAGGCCGGCCGACTTCAGCCAGGCCTTGGCGACGTCCAGCGGGTCCTTGTTGTCGAGCTGGACCTGGGAGTCGAGGTCCATCAGGACCTTGGTGTCGAGCTTGGCCGAGACCGCGTTGAGCGCGTCGACGCCCTTCTGGGAGAGCCCGCTCTTGTAGACGAGCGGCTGCACGTTCTCGAACCCGAAGAGGTTCTCCGGGTCCTGGAGGACCACGAACTTCTCCTTCTGGATGGTCGGGTCCGTGGTGAACACGTCCGCGGCCTGCACGGTGTTCTTCTTCAGCGCCGCCTGCGTCAGCGGGCCGCCCGCGTCCAGCGCCTTGAAGGACTTGAACTCCAGGCCGTACACCGACTTCAGGCCGACCAGGCCCTGCTGGCGGGTCTGGAACTCCGGCGAGCCGCCGAGGGTCAGGTCCTTCGCGACGTCCTTGAGGTCCGCGATGCTGGACTCGGAGGTCAGCCGGTACTTGTCCGCGGTGGCCTTGTTGAGGGTGACCGAGTCCTTGTTCTGAGCGGACGCCGGCTCCAGCAGCGTCAGCTTGGAGTCGAGCTTGGCCTCGATGGCGGTGGTGGTGGCCTCGACGGTCTTCGGGGCTGCCTTGGCGTCGAGGTAGGCCAGCAGTGCGCCGTTGTACTCCGGCAGCACCGTGACGGAGCCGTTCTTGAGCAGGCCGTACGTCGTCTCGCGGCTGCCGATGTTGGACTTGTAGGTGACCTTGACGCCCTTGGCCTTGAGGGCCTCGCCGTAGATGTCGGCGATCAGGATGCTCTCGGCGAAGTTGTTGGAGCCGACGACGACGCTCTTGCCGTCCGAGGCGCCTTCCTTCAGCGGGTCGGACTTGTCTTCGGAGGAGGAGGAACATCCAGCCAGCAGGACCGTGGTGGCGGCGAGCGCGGCGACGGCCGCGGGATGCATCCTGAGGGACCTGCTGCGATGGGCGTTGAAAGTCACGATTCCCGTTCCGGACTTGGGGGTTGGGTGGGAAAGAGCGAGCTGCGCTACTGATCCAATCCAGCCCGTTCTCCCGCAGTCAAGTGCCCCACGGTCACCAATCGGCCTCGATGAGTGATCAGTTGTGAAGACCGGGCGAGCGGACTCACGCGAAAGCGGAGGCGCGTTGTAACGGATTCTTGACGTACAGCGACACGCTTGATCGTCCGAAGGCGGTAGTCTCACCGCCGTCGACGTCGGTCACAGTCGTTTACAGGGGCCACTTCGGTGCCCTCACGCACCATCGCCGTCGACCAGAGCCGCCCAGAGTCGTTCAGAGTCATGCAGCGCCATGCAGAGTCAGTCGAAGTCGCTCCGAATCGGTCACACGCCGCCGTCGCGCGAGTGAGTTCTTCCTGAAGGAGGCCCGGTGTCCACGGACGAAGTGGACGCGACCGCCCGGCCCGCCCCGTCACCGCGCAGTGGCGGCACACGGAGGTTCGCCGACCGGTGGCCGTTCAGGCGCAAGCTCAACCTGTTGGTCGGCATTCCGCTCGCCATGGTCGCCGTCCTGCTGGCCTACCTCTTCGCCGATCAGGTGCGCACGTCGCAGGACGCAGCGGACGCCGCCCGACTGGTGCGGGACAGCGCGCAGGTGGCCGAACTGGTCGACCGGGTGGAGGCCGAGCACCAGCAGGCCATCCTGCTCTCCGTGCGCTTCGAGGCCACCGACACGGGCCGTACGCCGTCCACGGCCGGCTACCGCGCGGCGCAACAGGCCGTCGACGCCCAGGTCGAGAAGGTGTCCGGCACCTTCGGCGACCGGCTGCCGGAGACCGAGGCGCAGGCCCTGAAGGAGGTCCTGGGCCTGAGCAGCCTGCGGTCCACCGTGGAGCAGGGCTACCTGCCCGCCAACAACATCGACCCGGCGTACACCAACGCCGCCAAGGGGCTGATCGACGGCCTCGGGCTGGACCGCAACGCGGCGCTGGCGGCCACCTTCACCGGCAACCTGCTCGACTCGCTGCTGCGCGCCGCCGGCGCCCACAGCGCCTTCGAGACCAGCGTGCTCTCCGCCCGCACCGGGGACACCAACGCGCTCATCGAGTACAACAGCGCGGTCGCCTCCTACGCCCTGTACACCGACCAGGCCGACCGCTTCGCCCGGTTCGCCACCGAGACGCAGGCCGACGAGCTGGGCCGCATCGAGCACAACACCGCGCAGGCGTCGATCATCCGGCACTACGCGGAACTGCAGCTCGACCCGGGCGGCCTGCAGGCCACGACGCCCGCGCAGGTACGCCGGACCTTCAGTGAGGCGCTCGCCGCCTACCCCGTCTACCACGAGCAGTCCCGGACCCGGCTGAAGATCACGGCCTCCCTGATCGACCAGATCGCCGACCGCGCGGAGGACGCCTCCGAGGACGCCTCGTGGCGCGCGGGCCTGCTGCTGAACCTCGGCTTCATCGGCTTCGCCGTCTGGATCGCCTTCTCCGTCCTGGTACGCCGCTCGGTGGTCCGGCCGGTGCTGGCGCTGACCGACGCCGCCCAGGAGGTCGCCGACGTGGCCGGGCGCGAACTGGCCCGGGTGGCCGACGACGACGCCGAGGACGCGAGCCCGCCGAAGCTGCGCGAGATGCCGGTCACCGCGGCCGACGAGATCGGCGAACTGGCCCGGATGTTCAACCGCGTGCAGACCAACGCCGTCGCGCTGCTGGAACGTCAGGTGCTCAGCCGCCGCAACGTCGCCGAGATGTTCGGCAACGTCGGCCGCCGGGTGAGCAACCTGACGACCCGTCAGCTGGCGTTGATCGACGCGGTGGAGCGCGGCGAGACCGACCCCGCCCTGCTCGAACGCCTTTACTCCATCGACCACATCGCCGTGCGGCTGCGCCGCAACGCGGACAGCCTGATGCTGCTCGCCGGCATCCGCGAGACGGTCCTGGACTCCGGTCCCACCGCGCTCACCAACGTGGTGCGGGCCGCGCTCGGCCAGATCGAGGGCTTCCAGCGGGTGCGGCTGCAGGCGCGGACCGAGGTCATGCTGGAGCCCGACATCGTCGGCGACCTGACGCTGATGACGGCCGAACTCCTGGAGAACGCCGTGTCGTTCTCGCCCGCCGGCAGCCCGGTGGACGTGTTCGTGCGGAACTCCTCCGGCGAGGGCCCGGCCGGCGCCTCGATCGTCGTCTGCGACCACGGCCTCGGCATGAGCGCCGAGCGGCTCGCCGAGGAGAACGCCCGGCTGGTCCGCCGCGAACGCCTGGACGTGATGCCGACGAAGGTGCTCGGCCTGTTCGTGGTCGGTACGCTGGCCCGCCGCTGGGGCGTCGAGGTGCTGCTGTCCCGTACGCCGGGCGGCGGCATCACGGCCGAGGTCACCATCCCCTCGTCGCTGCTGCTGACGATGAGCCCGCCGGCCGCGGACGCCTCCGGCAGCCGCCCCGGACCCGCACTGCCGCCGGCCGGCCCGCGGTACGCCTCGTCGGCGGAGAGCTCCGGGCCCCGGCCCGCCGCTGTCGAGAGCGTCCGGCCGGGCGCCGCCGTGGCGGACGCCGGGGACCCCGGGGACCCCGGGGACCCCGGACCACTCCCCCGCCGTCTGCCCCGGCGCGAGCCGGCCGCCGCGACCGGCACGGCCGGAACGGCTGGCACGGCCGGAAAGGCCGACGTGGCCGGGACGCCGTCGGGTGGCGTTCCGCTCATCCCCAGGGCACGTACCGAGACGACACTCCCGGAGACGACGCTGTCCCCCGCACCGTCCGGCGACGGCTCCGCCCGTCCCCTGCGCCGCCGCGTGCGCGGTGCCACCCTCCACACCACCGCCGACGCCGGCCAGCAGGCGGCACGGCAGGCTCCCCGGCCCGCCGACGCGGAAGCGGTCCGTGCCGCGCTCGACGAGTTCGAGGCGGCCGTGGAGCGCGCGAACCGCGACAGCTGCACCCGCCCGACCACCCCTGACCAGCACCAGCACCAGCACCAGCACCAGCACCAGCAGAACGACCTCCCGGAAGGAGCGGAGCAGTGAGCACGTCGTCAGGTGACACTCCGACGGGAGGCGCCACGCCGACCGATCTGCAGGCCGCCGCAGCCGACTTCACATGGCTGCTCAACCGGTTCGCCACCGAGACCGCGGGCGTCGTCGACGCCATCGCGGTGTCCTCCGACGGCCTGCTGATCGCCGTGTCGCAGTTGCGCGAGCACGCCGACTCCGAGCGGCTGGCGGCGATCGTCTCCGGCATCACCAGCCTGGCCGCCGGCGCCTCCGGCAACTACGGCCTGGGCGCCCTCAACAAGGTCATCATCGACCTGGAGGGCGGCCATGTGCTGGTCTCCGCGATCGGCTGCGGCGCCGTGCTCGGCGTGGTCACCGACAAGGAGGCCAAGCTGGGCAACATCGCCTACGAGATGACGCTCTTCGCCAACCGGGCGGGCAGCGCGCTCAGCCCGCAGCTGGTGCTCGAACTGAAGAACAGCGTCGGCTCCACGTCGATGCGCTGACCGGGCCGGGCCCGGTCGAGGAGGAAGACAATCCATGGCGGACGGCTCCCCGCGCCCGGGACCGGACCCGGTCGGCCCCGCCCCCGCCGTACGGCCGTTCCTGGTCACCGCCGGCCGGGTGGCGCCCACCGCGCCGGGCCGGCCGGTACCCGTGGAGACCCAGGTGGTGGCGACCGCCGAGGGCCTCGCGGTGCTGGACGGGCTCACCTTCGAGCAGCACGACATCGTCGCCGCCTGCCGGCAGCCGCAGTCCATCGCGGAGATCGCGGCCCGGCTGCGGCTCCACCTCAACGTCGTGCGCATCCTGGCCGAGGACCTGCGCGCCGCCGGACACCTGGCGGTGCACGTCCCCGACTCCGGCATGGTCCACGACGCCAACGTCCTGCGCAGGGTGATCGACGCCCTGCGCGCCATCCCCGACTCCCGAGGGGTAGTCCGTGACACCGACTGAAATGGCCACGCGCCCTTCGGCCGTCCGTGCGGCCGCCGTACGACCGCCGCTGCCGGTCAAGATGGTGATCGCGGGCGGCTTCGGCGTGGGCAAGACCACCGCCGTCGGCGCCATCTCCGAGATCGAGCCGCTGACCACCGAGGCCGCCATCACCGAGGTCGCGGCGGGCGTGGACGACCTGACCCACACCCCGCGCAAGACCACGACCACGGTCGCGCTGGACTTCGGCTGCATCACCATCGACCCGACGCTGAAGCTGTACCTGTTCGGCACGCCCGGCCAGGAGCGGTTCGGCTTCATGTGGGACGACATCGTCGAGGGCGCGATCGGGGGCCTCGTCATCGTCGACACGCGCCGCCTCGACGACTGCTACGCGGCCGTCGACTACTTCGAGCACCGGCAGATCCCGTTCGCGGTGGCGGTGAACGCCTTCGACGGGAAGGTCGAGTACACGCTGGAGGAGGTCCGCTGGGCGCTGGACGTCGCCGACCGCGTCCCGGTCGTGGTGTTCGACGCGCGTGAGCGCGGCTCGGTACGCGACGCGCTGCTCGTCGTCCTGGAGCTGGCGCTGGCCCGCGCGGAGGGGTGAGACGGGCCGAGGACCGGGGACGCGGCGAAGCGGGCCCGGGGCGGATGGAGGTTCCGCCCCGGGCCCGCGGTCTTCCCCGGTGGTCCGGCCGTCAGCCGGTGCGGCGCACCCCGGGCGACACCGAGAGCCGGGCCACCGCCCAGAAGGCCCCGAGCGTCACCAGGGCCAGTACGGCGACCAGGGTGGCGCCGCCCACGACCTTCTCGTAGTCGCGCTGGTAGAGGCCGTCGACGATGTAGCGGCCGAGGCCGCCGAGGCTGACGTAGGCGGCGATGGTGGCCGTGGAGACGATCTGGATGGCCGCCGAGCGCAGGCCGCTGAGGATCAGCGGGAGCGCGACCGGCAGCTCGACCTGGAACAGGATCCGCGGCTCCGCCATGCCCATGCCCCGCGCCGCGTCCACCGGCGAGGGGTCGACCGAGCGCACCGCCTCGTAGGTGGTGACCAGGATCGGCGGGACGGCGAGGACGACCAGCGGGATCATCACGGGCAGCAGGCCGAGGCCGAGCAGCACGAACATCAGCACCAGCAGACCGAAGCTGGGCAGCGCGCGGGCGGCCGTGGCGACGAACGCGAGGGCGTTGCCGCCGCGGCCGGTGTGCCCGGTGACCAGGCCGACCGGCAGTCCGATGGCGGCGGCGACGCCGAGCGCGATGAGCGAGTACTGGATGTGCTCGCGCAGCCGGGTGGGGATGCCGTCGTAGCCGTGCCAGTGGGCGCCGTCGCTGAAGAAGGCGTTGACGAAGTGGAGTACGTTCACCGGGCGGTCTTCTCCAGTGCGGCCGCGGCCGGTTCGGGCCGGGCGTCGGGCTCGTCGACGGGGCGGGTCCCGCCGGTGCCGCCGCGCGGCATCCACGGCGTCACCAGGACGCGCGCCAGGACCAGCAGGGCGTCAGCGACGATGGCCAGCACGGCCGTGCCGATCACCGACAGCCAGACCAGGCGCGGCTGGTGGTAGATCATGCCGTCGTTGAGCAGGTTGCCGAGTCCGCCCTGGTTGCCGATCAGCATGCCGATGCTGACCAGGGAGATGCTCGACACCGTCGCCACCCGCAGTCCGGCGATGATCGCGGGCGCCGCGATCGGCAGTTGCACCTGGAGGTAGCGGCGTACGGGGCCGAAGCCCATGGCGGTCGCGGCGTCCAGGGTCTCCTCGGGCACCGAGCGGACGCCGTCCACGATCGCCGGGACGAAGACGACCAGGCTGTAGACGGCCAGCGGGATCATCACGGTGGTCTCGCTCTGGCCGGTGTAGTCGATCAGGACGACGAAGAAGGCCAGCGACGGGATCGCGTACAGCACGGTCGTCACCCACAGCACCGGCGGGTACAGCCAGCGCAGCCGCACGCACAGCTGGGCGATCGGCAGCGCCGTCAACAGCCCGGCCAGCACCGGGAGCAGCGCCTCGCGCAGGTGCAGGCCGACCAGGCCCCAGTAGGTGTTCTGCAGGTCGCTCGGGATGTCGAAGAAACCGTTCATCCGGCGACCTTCGCGCTCTCCTCGTGCGCCCCGCGGATGGCCTCGGCGATCGCCTGCTGCGAGACGACGCCGACCGCCCGGCCGTCGTCGCCCACCGCGACCGCCCAGCCGGTCGGCGAGAGCACGGCGCAGTCGAGCGCGGCGCGCAGCGAGTCGGCGCCGGCCGCGAAGGGCCGCCCGTGCGCGAGGAGCCGGCCGGGGTCGATCTGCCCGGCGACCAGGTCGCGCGGCTCGCTCCAGCCGAGCGGCCGGCCGGCCGGGTCCGTCACGAGGAGGTAGGGCGCCTCCCCGGTGTCGCGGGCGGCGATCTGCTCGGCGGTGGAGTCCAGGGCGACGATCGGGGTGCTGAGCAGGTCGAGGCCGGCGGAGGAGAAGAAGGACAGCCGCCGGATGCCCCGGTCCGCGCCGAGGAAGTCCTCGACGAAGTCGTCCGCGGGGCTGGAGAGCAGTTCGGCGGGCGGCGCGAACTGGGCGAGCCGGCCGCCGGTGCGCATCACGGCGACCATGGTGCCGATCTTGACGGCCTCGTCGATGTCGTGCGTGACGAAGACGATGGTCTTGCCCAACTCGCCCTGGATGCGCAGCAGTTCGTCCTGCAGCCCCTTGCGCACCACCGGGTCGACGGCGGAGAACGGCTCGTCCATCAGCAGCACCGGCGGGTCCGCGGCGAGGGCGCGCGCCACGCCGACGCGCTGCTGCTGGCCGCCGGAGAGCTGGTAGGGGTACCGCCGGGCGAGTGATTCGTCGAGCCCGACCCGCTGCATCAGTTCCTTCGCCCGCGCCCGGGCGTCCTGCTTGCTCCAGCCGAGCAGGCGGGGGACGGTGGCGATGTTGTCGAGGATCGTGCGGTGCTGGAAGAGGCCGGCGTTCTGGATGACGTAACCCATGTACCGGCGCAGGGTGTTGACCGGCTGCTGCTGGATGTCCTTGCCGTTGAGGCGGATGGTGCCCGCGGTCGGCTCGATCATCCGGTTGATCATGCGCAGGGTCGTCGTCTTGCCGCAGCCCGACGGACCGACGAGCACGGTGATGGAGCGGTCGGGTATCTCCAAGGAGAGATCGTCGACCGCCACCGTCCCGTCCGGGTACCGCTTGGTGACTAAATCCATCCGTATCAAGGCGCCGAATACCCTTCGGGTCTGGCAGCAGGTGCTGCCCGCTCCCGGCCGCGGTCACGCGGGCCGCTGAGGGGCCGAGTCTAGACCTCTCGTGTCGCGTCTTCTCGTCGAGTCGTGTCGCGTCTTCTCGTCGAGACCGTGGCCCGGTTCGCGCACGCTTTCGCCGTCGGCCGGGTGGGACGACGGCGTCCGGGCCGGGCCTCCCCGGGCGGCCGTGGCCGGCTGACGGCGGCGCAGATCTGACGGCGCGGAGGTCTTACGGACCGGTGACGTGCCGGGCCGGCCCGGCCGACGCGGCCGTCCGGCGCCCTAGCGTTGGGCCATGCGTGTACTGGTCACCGGCGGTGCCGGGTTCATCGGGTCCCATGTCGTGCGGGCGCTGCGGGCGCGGGGCCACGAAACCGTCGTCCTCGACGTCCGGGCGGATCCGCCGTCCGACGTACGGGACGCGGAGACGGTCCGCCGCGCCCTCGCCGGGGTGGACGCCGTCTGCCACCAGGCGGCGATGGTGGGGCTCGGCACCGGCTTCGCGGACGCGGCGGAGTACGTCTCCCGCAACGACCTCGGCACCGCCGTGCTGCTGACCGCGATGGCGGAGGCGGGCGTACGGCGGCTCGTGCTCGCCGGGTCGATGGTGGCGTACGGCGAGGGGCGGTACACCTGCGGCCGGCACGGGACCGTGCGGCCGGGGCCACGGACCGTGGCCGACCTGGACGCGGGCCGTTTCGAACCGCCCTGCCCGGTGTGCGGGGCGGACCTCGCCCCCGGGCTGGTCGGCGAGGACGCCCCCGCCGATCCGCGGAACGTGTACGCCACGACGAAGCTCGCCCAGGAGCACCTGGCGGCGGCGTGGGCGCGGGACACCGGCGGCTCGGCGGTGTCGCTGCGCTACCACAACGTGTACGGGCCGGGTATGCCCCGCGACACCCCGTACGCCGGTGTGGCCTCCTTCTTCCGCTCGGCGCTGGCGCGCGGTGCGGCGCCGCAGGTCTACGAGGACGGCTGCCAGCGGCGGGACTTCGTCCACGTACGGGACGTGGCCGCCGCCAACGTGGCCGCCCTGGAGGCCGGTTCGGCCGGTTCACCGGAGGGTGCGCTGACCGCGTACAACACCGGCAGCGGCGAGGTGCGCACGGTCGGCGAGATGGCCCGGGCGCTCGCGGCGGCGTACGGCGGCCCCGAACCGGTCGTCACCGGCGCGTACCGGCTCGGCGACGTGCGGCACGTCACGGCCGACTCGGCGCGGCTGCGCGGGGAGTTGGGGTGGACGGCGCGGGTGGGGTTCGCGGAGGGGATGCGGGAGTTCGCGGCGGCCGGATGAGTGCCGGGGCGCGTGCGCTCAGGTCCGAGGCGCGTGCGCTCAGGCCCGAGGCGCGTGCGCTCAGGCCCGAGGCGCGTGCGCTCAGGTTCGGGCCGCGGGCAGCGTCACCTCGAATCGGCAGCCGCCGGGGATGTTGCGCACGCCGGCCCGGCCCCGGTGGGCCTCGACGATGCCGCGGACGATGGCGAGGCCGAGTCCCGCCCCGGCGGGCGGCGTCCGGGCGTGGGTGCCGCGCCAGCCGGTGTCGAACACGCGGGGCAGGTCCTCCTCGGGGATGCCGCCGCAGCCGTCGGTGACGGACACCACCACGCCGTCGGCCGAGCGTTCCGCGGCGACGGCGACCGTGCCGTCGGCCGGGGTTCGGCGGATCGCGTTGACCAGCAGGTTGCCGAGCACGCGGCTCATCTCCTTGCCGTCCACCTCGACCGGCACCGGCTCGATGCGGTCGCCGACGAGCCGCACGCCGTGCTCGCGGGCGAGGGCGTCCGCCCCGGAGAGGGCGTCGCCGACGAGGTCGTACAGGGACATCCGGGAGACGGACAGGGTCAGGGCGCCGGCGTGGATGCGGGAGAGTTCGAAGAGGTCGCTCACCATGTCGTTGAGGCGTTCGACCTCGGTGCGCATCTGCCTCAGGTAGCGGGCGGGGTCGGCGGCGACGCCGTCCTCCAGTGCCTCGGACATCGCGCGCAGTCCGGCGAGCGGGGTGCGCAGGTCGTGGGAGATCCAGGCGACGAGTTCGCGGCGGGAGGACTCCAGGGCGCGCTCGCGTTCCCGGGACTCGGCGAGCCTGGCGCTGGTGGCCTCCAACTCCCGGCTCAGCGTGGCGAGTTCGGCGGCGGCGGGACCGTCGGGCGAGGTGAAGTCGCCGCCGTCACCGAAGGAGCGGGCGGCGAGCGCGAGGGCCCGGCTGCGGGCGGCGACCCAGCGGCCGAGCAGGAGGGCGGTGGCGAGGGAGACCACGGCGGCCATCGCGACGACGGTCGTGACGACGCGCAGGTCGTGCCCGGACAGGAACATCGCCTGCGCGACCGCGAGCGTGCCCGCGAGCATCGCGGTGACGGCGACGCCGGCGACCACGGCGAGGTGCGTGACGAGCGAGCGCCGCCGGATCATCAGCAGCACCCCGGCGCCGAGGAGCCCGGCCGCGGCGGCACCGAGAAAGGCGAACAGGGCGATGAGCAGAGCGTCCCCCACGGTCACGCCTCCGCTCGGGGCGCGCCGGGAATCCGGGGCGCGTCGGACGCCCCGGGCCCGCCGAGAGTCCGGGGTGCGCCGGACGCCCCGGACGCCCCGGGCGCGCCGGGAGTCCGGAGTGCGCCGGACGCCCCAGGCCCGCCGGGGCCCCCGGGCCCATCGGACGCCTCGGCTGCTCCGGACACCCCGGCGTCATCGGATGCGCGGAAGGCCCCGGGCCCGTCGGAGGCCCCGGGCCCGTCGGAGGCCGCGGAAGCCCCGGGGCTGTCAGAAGCCCAGGAGGCCCCGGAAGCCCTGGCCCCGTCGGAAGCCCCGGGGTCATCGGAAGCCCGGGAAACGTCGGACGCTACGGACACCACGGAGGTACCGGAGGCGTCGGGCACTCCGGATGCCTCGGATCCGCCGGATGCCCAGGAAGCCTCGGAGGTGCCGGACACCCCGGAGCCGCCGGAGGCCCAGGAGGCGTCGGAAGCTCCAGCGGCGTCGAGCGCACCGGAGGCTCCCGAGGTGTCGAAGCGGTAGCCGACGCCCCAAACCGTCTGGATCAGGCGGGGGCGTGCCGGGTCGTCCTCGACCTTGCCGCGCAGCCGGCGGACGTGGACGGTGACGGTCGACAGGTCGCCGAAGTCCCAGCCCCACACCTCGCGCATCAGGTCCTGACGGCCGTAGACCCGCCCGGGGTGCCGCAGGAAGAACGCGAGCAGGTCGAACTCCCGCACAGTCAGAGCGAGTTCGTTGCCGTCCTTGACGGCGCGGCGGGCCGCCGGGTCGACGCTCAGGCCGGCCGCGCGCAGGATGCCGGAGGGCCGCGCGGGCCGGGTGCGGCGCAGCACCGACTCGACGCGCAGGACGAGTTCGCGGGGGCTGAAGGGCTTGGTGACGTAGTCGTCGGCGCCCACCTCCAGGCCGAGGATGCGGTCGTCCTCGTCGCCGCGGGCGGTGAGCATGATGACCGGCACCGGACCGCGGCCGCGCATCCGCCGGCACACCTCCAGGCCGTCCATGCCGGGCAGCATCAGGTCGAGGACGACCAGGTCGGGCCAGTGGGCGGCGGCCCGGGCGAGCGCGTCGGGGCCGTCGCAGGCCCGGTCGACGACGTATCCGGCCCGGTCGAGGTATCCGGTGACGACCTCGGCGACGGTGGGGTCGTCGTCCACGACGAGGACCCGGGCCCCGCCGGGTGTGTTCGGCTGCTGCTCCATGAAGCCAGCGTCGCACCGCGCGCACGGTGACGCCGCCGCCGCACCGTGACGTCCTTTTTCCGTAAGGAGCTTGCGTCCGATTCGCCCGTTTCGCGTTCGTAGGGTGAGAGGGGTGACGACCTCTTCCGCCTCAGCACCGGTCACGGCGTCCGTGGACGTCGTGCTGCCCTGTCTCGACGAGGCCGCGGCCCTGCCCTGGGTGCTGCGCCGCATCCCGCCCGGCTGGCGCGCGCTCGTCGTGGACAACGGTTCCACCGACGGCTCCGCCCGCATCGCCCGCGATCTCGGCGCGCACGTCGTGCGCGAGGAACGGCGCGGCTTCGGCGCCGCGTGCCACGCCGGCCTGACCGCCGCGACGGCCGACATCGTGTGCTTCTGCGACTGCGACGCCTCCCTCGACCCGGCCGGCCTGGTGCCGTTCGTCCGGCGGATCCTGGTCGGCGAGGCCGACCTGGTGCTGGGCAGGCGACGCCCGCAGACACGCGGCGCCTGGCCCCCGCACGCCCGGGCCGGCAACCTCGCCCTCGCCCGCCTGCTGCGCCGCCGCACCGGTCTGCGCCTGCACGACGTCGGCCCGCTGCGCGC
Organism: Streptomyces sp. NPDC031340; assembly: GCF_055569945.1. Classification (NCBI taxonomy): domain Bacteria; kingdom Bacillati; phylum Actinomycetota; class Actinomycetes; order Kitasatosporales; family Streptomycetaceae; genus Streptomyces; species Streptomyces sp. NPDC031340. Next base: position 114,034 of record NZ_JBVIIE010000016.1, on the reverse strand, counting down.
CGCCCGCCGCGAGCCGCTGCTCGCCCTCGGCCTGTCCGACCGGCGCAGCGGCTACCCCCTGCAGATGGTGGTCCGCGCCGCCGACGCGGGCTGGCGGATCGCCGAGTACGACGTCCCGTACCGCCCGCGCACCGGCTCCTCCAAGGTGACCGGGACCTGGCGCGGCACCTGGCAGGCGGTACGCGACATGAGCCGCGTGCTCACCGACCCGGCCACCGGACCGGCCGGCGAGGGAGGCCCCGCGTGACGACGCTCATGGTCATCGCCAAGGAACCCCGGCCGGGGCGGGTGAAGACCCGGCTGACGCCGCCGTTCACCCCGTACGAGGCCGCGGCGCTCGCGGAGGCGGCCCTCGCGGACACCCTGGACGCGGTGGCGCGGACGCCCGCCCGGCGCCGGGTGCTGGTGCTGGACGGAGAGCCCGGCACCTGGCTGCCGGCCGGCTTCGAGGTGGTGCCGCAGTGCGCGGGCGGCCTCGACGAACGGCTCGCCGCGGCCTTCGCGGGCTGCGACGGCCCGGCCCTCCTGATCGGCATGGACACGCCCCAGGTGACCCCGGAACTCCTCGCCGTCGACTTCACGGACTGCGACGCCTGCTTCGGCCCCGCCGAGGACGGCGGCTTCTGGGCGCTGGGCCTGGCCGACCCCGATCCGGCGCTGCTGCGCGGCGTGCCCATGTCGACGCCGCACACCGGCACCGCGCAGCGCGCCCGGCTCGCGGGACTGCGGGTGCGGGAGCTGCCACGGCTGCGGGACGTGGACACCGTACGGGACGCGGACGCCGTCGCCGGGTCCGCACCCGGCAGCCGCTTCGCCGCGGTACGAGCACGTCTCGGGGCGGTGTCCGGGTGAGCGGTGCCAGGGTGCGGGACGCCGGTGTCAGGGGTACCGGTGACGCGGCGGCACTCACCGAGCGGCAGGCCGGACCGCTCCCGGTCGCCGCGCCGGGAGCCGCCGGGGAAGCCGGTCCGGAGTCGGCCGGGTGGGCGGGTGGGCATGGCGCCTGGTCCGCCGATCCCTACTCCGACGCCCTGCGCAGCGGCCGGGGTCCGCTCTTCCTGCGCCGGGCCGACGGCTGGCTGCTGCCCCTGGAGGTGGAGCGCTGGTGCGCGGACGCGGACGCGGCCGACCTGGAGGTGCTGCGGCGCTGCGAGGGCGCGGTACTGGACGTCGGCTGCGGGCCGGGCCGCCTGGTCGCGGCGCTGGCCGCGCGGGGCCGACCGGTGCTGGGCATCGACGTGAGCGAGGCCGCCGTCGCCCGCACGGTGGCCCTCGGCGGGCAGGCGCTGCGCCGCTCCGTCTTCGAGCCGCTGCCCGGCGAGGGCCGCTGGGGCACCGCGCTGCTGATCGACGGCAACGTCGGCATCGGCGGCGACCCGCGCGCCCTCCTCGACCGGGTGGCCCGGCTCCTCTCCCCCGGTGGCCTGTTGATCGCCGAGACGGTGCCCGGGCCGGACATCGACGAACGGGTGAGGGTGCACGTCACCGACGCCCGCGGGAGCGCCGGCCGCCCCTTCCCGTGGGCGCGGCTCGGCACGCCCGCCCTGCTGCGGCTCACGGGCCGGGCGGGCTGGCGTGCCGACGCTCAGTGGACGGCGGGCGGCCGCTGCTTCGTCGCCCTGCGCAGCCGCAGCGCGAACAGCAGCGCCGAGCCGGCGAACAGCGCGGCCGTCACCAGCAGCCAGCGGGTGGCGAAGCCGTCCGGGGACAGGCCGGTGGCGGAGGCGTAACGCCCCGCGACCTGCCCGCTGATCAGCGGGAACCACACCAGCAGCAGCATCAGCGAGAGCGCCGCGGGAACCCGGACGTACCCGGCCCACGTCCGCCTGCGGCCCACCGCCCGCACCAGCGCCCGGTCCGCCGCCGCGTACAGCGGCAGCAGCACCAGGTCGTGCAGCAGCGCCGCCCCCACCACCCACAGCACGACGCCGAACCGGTCCGCCGCGAGCAGCCGTACGCCCGCGTAGCCGGCGAGGGCGAACGAGCCGCCGAGCACGACGAGTTGCCGAGGACTGCCGAAGGCGTTCCCGAGGCGGCGCATCACAGGTCTCCGCATCACAGGTCTCCGAAGGTCATCCGGGCCACCCACTTGGTGTTGAGCACACCGGGTGCCGCGGGCACGATGATCCGCGCCGGGTGGCCGTGGTCGGGGGTCAGCTCCTCGCCGTTGACGAACAGGGCGAGCAGGGAGCGGGGGTCGGCGACCTGGTTCGCGCGCAGGGCGGCCCGGCGGAAGGCGCCGTGCCGCTGCAACGACTCCACGAGGACGTCGGCGGGGTCGTCGTGTCCGACGAGGGCGGCGAGATCGCGCAGCCGCACGCCGCGCCACCACTGGTCGGAGGTGGACCAGCCCTCCACGCAGGCGATGGGCAACGCCGCGCTGTGCAGCGGGAGTCGCAGCAGTTCGGCCCGGCCGAGCCGGACGGTGCCGGCGCGTCCGGTCAGCACCAGCCGCCAGGCGTCCTCGGCGGTCTCCGCCGCCCGGATCCCCGCTCGCGCGGCCGTCTTGTTGATCTGGAAGCCGCCCGGTCCCGCGGCCGGTTCACCGCCGCCGTGCGGTGCGAGGAGGGCGGTCCACCGCAGCCCGTCGGAGGTCTGCCCGGCGGTCGTGGCGACCAGCAGCAGCGAGCCGCCCCCGACCAGCCCGAGCGCACCGCGCCGGGACACCGTCGGCTCGGCGGGCCGCGGTGACGTCAACTCGCTTTCCTCCGAACGCAGTTGCCGCAGCCCGCGCAACGCGGCCGGTGTCTTCAGCGCGGCGTGCGCGAGGAACGCGGCGAAGAACACCCAGGCGCCGTAGAAGTGCAGAGGGTAGATGGAGCCGGGGAAGACGTAGTCCAACTGGACGTTGAGCACGCCGGTGGTGAACTCGAAGAGGCCGCCGCCGACCAGGAGCAGCAGCGATATCCGCTCCAGCGCGTGGGCGAGGGACCGGGCGGGCGGCAGCGCGAACAGCCGGGGCACGACCGACCACAGCTTGGCCAGCAGCACGGGGACCAGCGCGACGCCGAGGGTGACGTGGACACCCTGGGTGAGCCGGTACAGCCAGTGCGGGTGGGTCGGCCAGGGGAAGAGGTAGAAGCCGAGGATGCCCTTGTCCGGAGTCCTGTCGTTGAGCGGGGAGAGGTCCGGGTTGTAGGCGGCGTACGACAGCAGGCCCGTCACGAACAGCAGCGTGACACCGCCGAGCAGGACCAGGCCGAGCACCGACGTGAACCAGGGGCCGCGCACGGGGCTGCGCCAGAAGCCGGGCGAGAAGGGAGTCCGTGTCATGCCCCGACCGTAGGTCCGCGGCACCCCCGCGAAGGGCGCCGGAACCATGACGAAACTCTGACGTCCGCCCACGTCAGCGGGCCGGCCCGGCCGCCCGGTCCTACCGTTTTCGGCGTGACCCGCGCCCTCCCCGACGACGCCCTGCCCGACGACGCCCGCCTTCCCGGCCCCCTCCCCCGCGGCGACGCCCGCCGTGGCCGCGGACCGGCCCTCCGACGTGACCTGTACGCCGCCGGGGCCGCCGCGCTGCTGGTCGTGGCCGCCGTCCTGGTGGGCGACGCCCTGGAGGACCGGACCGGCTCGCTCCGGGTAGGCCGGCCACCGCTCCTCGCGACCTGGGAGCCGCACGTCGGCCCGGGTACGCCGGCCGCGGTCGCCGTGGCGATCGCGGTGATCGCGTACGGCGTGCCACTCGCCGCCCGACTGCCGTGGCGGCGGCTGCTGTTCGCGGTGTGGGGAACGGCGGCGGCCTGGACGTGGTCGCTGGCCCTCGTCGACGGCTGGTACCGGGGAGTCGCCGAACAGCTCACGACCCGCAGCGAGTATCTCCGGGCCGTCGGCCGTTTCCCCGACATCCCCGCCGCCCTGCGGGACTTCACCCACCACATCCTCATCGACGCGCCAGGCAACTGGCCCGCGCACGTCGCCGGGCACCCTCCCGCGGCCACGCTCACCTTCGTGCTGCTCGACCGGATCGGCCTGGGCGGTGGCGGCTGGGCGGGCGTCTTCGTCATCACCGTCGGCACGACCGCGCCGGCCGCGGTCCTGGTCGCCGTGCGGGCGCTGGTCGCGGAGCGGCCGGCCCGACGGGCCGCGCCCTTCCTCGCCCTGGCCCCGGGCGCGGTGTGGGTGGGCACCTCGGCGGACGGGTACTTCGCGGCGGTCGTCGCCTGGGCGGTGGCGCTGCTGGCCCTGGCGGTCACGGGTCACCGGCCGGGCGCGACCGGCTTCGCCTCGGGCCTGCTGTTCGGGCTGACCGCCTACCTCTCCTACGGCCTCACCCTCTTCGCCGTGATCGCCGCGGCCGTCCTGCTCCTCGGCTCCCGCCGCACCCCCCGCATGCCCTGCGCCCGCCACACCCTCCGCACGTGCCCGCCGCTCTCCCCGCTCGCCTTCCTGTCGGCCGGACTCGCCGTCGTCCCGGTGGTGTTCACCGCGCTGGGTTTCGACTGGTGGGCCGCGTACCGCCTGTTGGTCACCCGCTACCACCAAGGCGTCGGCGGGGTAAGGCCGTACGGCTACTGGGTGTGGGCGAACCTGGCCTGCACGGTGTTCGTCGTCGGCCCGGCGACGGCGGCGGGACTGCGGCGCACGGCGGCCGGACTGGGGCGCAGGGCGGCGGGACTGCGGCGCACGGGCACGGCGCCCGCCGGCCCCGTCCGCCTGGAATTGCTGATCGCCGCCGCGCTGCTCGCCCTCCTGGTCGCCGATCTGTCCGGGATGAGCAAGGCGGAGACGGAACGCATCTGGCTGCCGTTCGCCTGGTGGCTGTTGCCGGCCTGCGCGTTCCCGACCGGACGGCGCGGCTGGCTCGCGGCCCAGGCCGCGCTCGCCCTGCTGGTCAACCACCTGCTGCTGACCGGCTGGTGACCGGGTGGTCCACGACAGGCAGCGGCCTGAACCCCGTCAGTGTCAGGGCAGTCGCTGTTCCGTCCAGATCACCTTGCCGTCGGCGGTGTACCGCGTCCCCCACCGCTCGGTCAGCCGGGCGACCAGGAACAGGCCGCGGCCGCCCTCGTCCTCGGTGCGGGCGCGGCGCAGGCGGGGCGCGGTGCTGCTGCCGTCGGCGACCTCGCAGATCAGCGCGCGGTCGCGCAGGAGCCGGAGCTGGACGGGGCCGGTGGCGTGCCGGATGGCGTTGGTGACCAGTTCACTGACGACCAGTTCGGTGGTGAAGGCCATGTCGTCCAGGCCCCAGACGGCGAGTTGCCGGATGACCGCGGCGCGGGTGCGGGCGACGACCGCCGGGTCGCAGGGCAGGTCCCACTGGGCGACCTGCTCCGGCCCCAGGGCGCGGGTGCGGGCGACGAGCAGGGCCACGTCGTCGCTCGGCCTGACCGGAAGCAACGCGTCCAGCACCGCCTCGCAGGTGTCCTCGGGCGCCCGGCCGGGCACCGCCAGCACCTCCCGCAGCCGCTGTAGGACGACGTCGATGTCGTGCACCCGGTCCACGACCAGCCCGTCGGTGTAGAGCACCAGCTGGCTGCCCTCGGCCAGCTCCAGCTCGACCATCTCGAAGGGCATGCCGCCGAGCCCGAGCGGCGGCCCGGAGGGCAGGTCGAGGATCTCGACGGTCCCGTCGGGGCCCACGATCGCGGGCGGCAGGTGTCCGGCGCTGGTCAGGCAGCAGTGCCGGGACACCGGGTCGTAGACGACGTACAGGCAGGTCGCCCCGACGATCCCGGAATCCCCCTGGGCGCCGCCCACCGCCCAGCCCTCGCACCGGTCGAGCCGGGCGACCAGGTCGTCGAGGTGCGTGAGGAGTTCCTCGGGCGGCAGGTCGAGGGAGCAGAAGTTGTGCACGGCGGTGCGCAGCCGGCCCATGGTGGCGGCGGCGTGCAGCCCGTGGCCGACGACGTCGCCGACGACCAGCGCGACGCGGGCCCCGGACAGCGGGATGACGTCGAACCAGTCGCCGCCGACGCCGGCCCGCGCGGGCAGGTAACGGTAGGCGGCCTCGACCGCGCTCTGCTCGGGCCGCCCCTTCGGCAGCAGGCTGCGCTGCAGGGCGAGGGCGGTGTGGTGCTCGCGGGTGTAGCGGCGGGCGTTGTCGACGCAGATCGCGGCGCGGCCGGCGAGTTCCTGGGCGAGTGACAGGTCGTCGTCCTCGAAGGGGGCCGGCCGCCCGCAGCGGTAGAAGCTCACCACGCCGAGGACCGCGCCGCGCGCCGACAACGGCAAGGTGATCAGGGAGTGAACGCCGGCCGCGGGCGCCGACGCGGGCGGCAGCGGTTCCCGGTCGGCGCGGTCCATGTGGCCGGTGCCGTCGGTACCGCCGGTGCCGTCGGCGCGGCCGGCCTGGTCTGTGCCGTCGGTGCGGCAAGTGCGGCAAGTGCTGCCGGTGCGGTCGCCCGGCTCGGGTTCCAGCACCGCCTGCGTGCCCTCCAGGCTGCGCGCCTGCGGGGCGGCGGCCTCGTACACGACCTGCTCGCCGACGCCGTACGGGTGCGGCGCCTCGCCCCCGGCGGCCACGGCGACCCGGCGCAGCCGCGTCCCCGCGCCGAGCGGTCCGGGTTCCTCGCCGCGCAGCACCGCGTCCGGCAGGTCGACGGTGACGACGTCGGCGAACCGTTCCACCGCCACCTCGGTCAGCTCCTCCGCGGTGCGCGTGACGTCGAGGGTGGTGCCGATCCGCCCCCCGGCCTCGTGCAGCAGTTCCAGCCGCCGGCGCGCCAGGACGGCCAGCCGCCCGACGCCGGGCTCGCCGACCAGCACCAGCCGCCCGTCGTCGCCCGCGGCCACCCCGCTCGCGACGTCCACGGCGTCCACGGCGTTCCCGGGCGGCTCCGAGGGCGCCGACGGCTGCGGCGGCCCCGCCGGGAGCGGCGGGACGACGGCCCGTACGACGGCGGGGGCCCGGGCCGGCTCCGCCGTCGGCCCGACGAGCGGAGGCGGCGGCGTGACGTCGAGGGTGATCGGGCGGGGGCTGCCGAGGACGCGGGCCTCGACGGCGACGCCCGTCTCCCCCGAGGGGCCCTGGACCGGCCGGCGCAGCAGGGCGGCGACGCGCCCGTCGGGCAGGGTGACCTCGTCGAGGATGCGGTGCGGCGACGCGATCAGCTCCTCGGCGCGTTCCCGCAGCACCGCCAGGTCGACCCGGCTCAGCCGGTCCTCGCCGCCCGGCGCCTCCGGCTGCCCCGGCCACTCGCCCGCCTGCGCGCCGGCCCGCCGGTACGCGGCCAGCAGCGCACGCTCCCGTTGGGTGGCCTGCTCCAGCAGACGGGACTCGATGTGCTGGACGGCGGCGTGGACCAGCCGCTGCATGACCGGGTCGCCCTGGTCGCGCAGGCAGGTGAGGTCGAGGGCGCCCTCGATGCGTCCGCTGAGCGGATCGCGGACCGGGGAACCGGCGCACGCGAAGGGCTGCAGGCAGTCGGCGAAGTGCTCGCGGCCGGCGACGTAGACGGGGCTGCGCTCGGCGAGCGCGGTGCCGACGCCGTTGGTGCCGGCCACCGCCTCGGAGGTGTCGTGCCCGGGCGCCCACCCGACCTGATCGAGGCGGTCACGCAACCGCAGGTCCCCGCCGATCCGCCGGGCCATCCGGCCGTGCGCGTCGCACAGCGCGATCGACATGCCGACGTCCGTCAGCGAGGCCGCCAGTTCCCGCAGTACCGGGTCCGCCGCGCGCAGGAACCGGTCGTCCAGCACCAGGTCCGGCGCTTGCGGGATGACCAGTTGATGCGGTTCGAGTCCGGCGGACCGGCAGCGTTTCCAGGACCCGAGCACCGGGCCGCGCACGTCCGCCTCGACGGGCGCCCCGCTCAGAAAACGTTCATGGGCGTCGACGAGTCCGCCTATGTCGTCCCAGGCGACGGACAACCGGATCACTTCCCTCACCTGGAGCCGGCCCGGTCACGCGCCGCCTCTCGGCCCGCACCGGCGAAGCTCTCCAAGCATTTTCACCGTAAACCGTGGCGACCCACGCCACAAATGCGCGATCACCGCGGCCGGGAAGCCCCTACCGTCGCCCGTCGCGGCAGGCGGCAGGCGGCAGGCGGCAGGCGGCAGGCGGCAGGCGGCAGGCGGCAGGCGGGGGATGTCAGCGCCGGTACAACCGCGCCCGCTCCAGCAGGATGTCGTGCAGATCGCGGACGGCCCGCGCGGACGAACCGGAGCGGCGGCGCTCGGCGGCCATCACCACCTCCGTGCCCTTCTCCGCGTCGGCGAGCGGACGCCAGGTGATGACGCCGTGGCGTTCCAGCGGGTCGCCGATGACGCTGAAGTCGGGCAGTACGGTGGCGCCCAGGCCCTCGGCGACCATGAGCTTGCCCATCTCGGCGCCGTCGGTGGAGTAGGAGAAGACCGGGGTGCGGCCGCGCAGCAGCCGGTGGATGTAGCGGTGCATCACATAACCGGCTCGCATGACGATCAGCGGCTCGCGCAGCAGGGCGTCGACGCTGACGGCGGAGTGCGCGGCCAGTGGGCTGTCGGGGCGCAGGCAGACGACGGGGCGACCGCGCAGCAGTTGGGTGGAGTCCAGGTCGGGCGGCAGGTCGTCGCCGCTGAGGTAGTTGACGAGGCCCAGGTCGAGGCCGCCCTCGGCGAGCATCCGGTGGATGTCGACCTGCTGGGCGGTGACGACTTCGACCTGGGTCCGCGGGTGTGCGGCGCGGAAGTCCTGGACGGCGGGGACCAGCAGCGGGACGGTCGCGGCGTGCACGGTGCCGAGCCTGACCATCCGGCTGACCTGGTGCTGGTGGTCGGCGGCCTGGCGCAGCCGGTCCACGGCCTCCAGGACCGCGGCGACGTGCGGCAGCAGTTCGCGTCCGGCATCGCTGGTGCGGGCTCCCGAAACGGTGGCGGTCCAGCAGGTCGACGCCGAGTTCGCGTTCGAGATTGCGCACGGTCTCGCTGAGCGCGGGCTGTGACAGGTGCAGCGCCTCGGCGGCGCGGCGCAGGGAGCCGAGCCGGGCGACGGTCTGGAGGTACTCGAGCTGTTCGATCCGCATGAAAGGGGGACCCTATCAAGGCATCACGGATTCTTAACAGGAGTCATCTCGACCAATCGGGCCATTGTCTGCTTAAATCCTTCACATGAACCAGCCCAAGGACCTCACGCGTCGACGTCATGTCGACCTCGTGCGTGTGTCCAGCGGCCTCTGTTCGCCTCGCGCCGCCCGCTGAGCGGGCCTCCTCTCGCGCTTTTCCCGCCGTGACCCCCAGGTTTCGCCCGCCCGCAGCCGGGCGGCGTCCTTCCTGACGTTCCGCCGGTCCGGCGTTTCTTCTCTCCATCCCCTCACCCAACCGTGACCTGCCTGTTTCCGCCGCCTCGGCCGGTACGGGACGGCAGCCCACGGCCGGCGTTCCAGTGCGCCCTGCCGCCCTGCCCTCTGTGAAGGAGCCCCCATGCCCACCGTGCTCTCCGTATCGGGAAGCCCGTCCCCGACCTCCCGCACCGGTCGCCTGCTGCGCCACCTCGACGCACGCCTGGCCGGGCAGGGACACCATGTGATCCCACTCGACGTGCGCACGCTGCCCCCCGAGGCGCTGCTGGGGGCTGATTTCGGCCACCCCGCGATCCAGGGGGCGGCCCGGCTGTTCGAGCAGGCCGACGGTGTGGTGATAGGGACACCCGTCTACAAGGCCGCCTACTCCGGTCTGCTCAAGACCCTCTTGGACCTGCTGCCCCAGTACGCCCTCGCGGGCAAGGCGGTGCTCCCGCTGGCCACCGGCGGCAGCCCGGCCCATGTCCTGGCCGTGGACTACGCGTTGAGGCCGGTGCTCACCTCCATGGGCGCCGACCATGTACTGCCCGGCTGGTTCGTGGTCGACAAGCACATCACGGTCGCCCCGGACGGCGCGGTCACCGTCCAGGAGGACACCGCCCGCGAGGTCTACCGGGTCGCCGACGCCTTCTCGTCCGCGCTCACCGCCCGCCACCGCGTCCTCGCCGCTGCCTGATTCCCCGGGCCGGACTCCGCACCACCCAGCAACACCCCCGAAGGGCCCCCATGTCCCGCACCCAGCCATCCGCTCGACCACCGCGCTCCCCAGGGAAGAAGCGGCTCATCCTCAACCTCTTCGAGATGAACTGCGTCAGCCACATCACCCACGGCCTGTGGCGGCTGCCGGACAACAACCGCGAGCGGTTCAACGACATCGAGTACTGGACCGAGTTGGCCCAGCTGCTGGAGAAGGGCGGCTTCGACGCCGTCTTCCTCGCCGACGTCGTCGGCACCTACGACACCTTCCGCGGCTCCGCGGAGACCGCGATCAAGCAGGGTCTGCAGATCCCCAACAACGACCCGGCCGTCGTCGTGCCGGCCATGGCCGCCGTGACGAAGCACCTCGGCTTCGGGATCACCTTCTCCACGACGTACGAGCCGCCGTTCGCCTGGGCCCGCCGGGCGAGCACGCTCGACCACCTCACCAAGGGCCGCGTCGGCTGGAACATCGTCACGTCCTACCTGCCCAACGCCGCCCGCAACCACGGGCTGCCGGACGAGGTCGAGCACGGCACGCGGTTCGAGATCGCCGACGAGTACCTCGACGTGCTCTACAAGCTCTGGGAGGGCAGCTGGGACGACGACGCGATCATCGCCGACCGCGAGCACAACGTGTTCGCCGATCCGGCGAAGATCCGCCCGATCGATCACGTCGGCAAGCACTTCAAGGTCGAGGGCCCGCACCTGCCCAGCCCCAGCCGCCAACGCACCCCGGTGCTCTTCACCGCGACCCAGTCGGCCGACGGCATCGCCTTCGCCGGCAAGCACTCCGAGGTCGTCTTCACCGGCGGCGGCACCCCAGACGCGGTCAAGGAACTCGTCGCCGGTCTCAAGCAGGCCGCCGTCGACGCCGGCCGGACCCGCGACGACCTCAAGGTGATCACGACGGCCGGCGTCATCGTCGCGCCGACCGAGGAGGAGGCGCGCGCCAAGGCCGCCCGCTTCCAGGAACTCTCCGACCCGGAGGGCTACCTCGCCCACACCGGACTCCCCTGGGACCCGACCGCGCTGCCGCCGGAGACCCCGCTCGCCGACATCGCCGTCGAGGACGGCCGGGCCGGCCGCTGGGGGCAGCTGAAGTCCGACGGAACCGTCGGTGAGTTCCTTGCCGGCTTCGGCGACATCTCCCGCCACCCGCTGTCGGTCGTCGGCACCCCCGAGCAGGCGGCCGACGCGATCGAGCACTGGCTCGACGACCTCGGCCTCGACGGCATCAACCTGCTCCAGTACCACACGTTCGACACGGCGAAGGACTTCATCGAGCTCGTCGTGCCCGTCCTGCGGGCCCGGGGCCGGCTGCGCACGTCGTACGACGAGTCCGAGTCGCTCCGCGACCGGATCTTCGGCCGCGGCGACCGGCTCCCTCCCAACCACCCCGCCACCCACTACCGCGGCGGCAAGAACCTTCCTCGCCCCGAGGGCATCTCGGACCCGATCCCCACGCCCAACCGCCCTGCAAAGAAAGCCAGCTGATGACCCACTTCACCAGACCCCGTCTCGCCGTCACCTCCGTCGGCGCCGTGCTCACGAGTCTCGCGCTGGCGGCCTGCGGCAGCGGCAGCGGCTCGGCCGGCGGCACCGGCGGCAAGCCCGTCCAGGGCGGCACGATCACCTACACGCACGTCCAGGAGCCGCCCTGCATCTTCGGCGGCTGGATCCAGCAGGCCTACATCTCCCGCCAGGTCCTCGACGGCCTGGTGACCGAGGCCGAGGACGGCAGCGTCAAGCCGTGGCTGGCCACCTCGTGGAAGACCTCGGCCGACGGCCTGACCTACACCTTCACCCTCAAGAAGGGCGTGAAGTTCACCGACGGCACCCCGGTCGACGCCGAGGCCGTCGCCTACAACTTCGAGCAGTTCGAGAAGAGCGACCTCAACGGCACCGCCAAGGTGTCCATAGACCCGTACTACAAGAACGCCGAGGCGGTCGACGCGACCCACGTCGCCATTCACCTCACCAAGCCCTACCCCGAGTTCCTCCGCCTGATCACGCAGGGCTACTTCGGCATCCAGTCCGAGCACGCGCTCAAGACCCGGACGAAGGAGCAGAACTGCGAGCGGCCGATCGGCTCCGGCGCCTTCACCGTCGAGAAGTGGAACAAGGGCCAGAACGTCGTCTTCAAGCGGAACCCCCACTACACCTCGTGGCCCGCGACCGCGAAGCACCACGGCCCGGCGTACGTCGACAGGATCGACTGGAAGTTCGTCGCCGACGGCACCTCGCGCTACGCCTCGCTGACCACCGGCCAGTCCGACGTGGTCTACGAGGTCCCGACCGTCAACTGGAAGGACGCCCAGGCCAAGTTCAGGAACACGATCCGCTACATCACCCCGGGTCACCCGGTCTCGTTCTACCTCAACACCGTGAAGGGGCCGTTCAAGGACAAGCTCGTCCGGCAGGCCTTCGCCTACGCCGCCGACCGCAAGGCCGCGGTCGAGGCGGGCTTCCACGGCGTGATCCCCTACGAGCCCAACCCCGCCGTCTCGCAGTCCACCCCCGGCTACCTCGGCACCGACCCGTACCCCTACAACCCCGGCAAGGCCGACCGGTTGCTGAAGCAGGCCGGCTGGAAGAAGGGCGCCGACGGGATCTACGCCAAGGGCGGGCAGAAGCTGAAGATCCGGCTCGTCTACGGCCCGGGCTACATCTTCACCAGCGAGGGCGCGACCGTCCTGCAGGCGCTGCAGGAGCAGTGGAAGCAGAACGGTTTCGGCGTCACCCTGGTCCCCGCCACGCAGGCCGAGTCGTGGGGCGGCAAGTACAGCGGCCCGAACGGCTACGACGCCCAGGCGTCGTACTGGACCAGCCCCAGCCCGGCGATCCTCTGGATCGTCTGGCGTGAGTCCACCAAGGACAGCCCGAACGGCAACAACCAGTCGTTCTACAACAACTCCACGCTCACCAAGCTGATCGACAAGGCCAACACGAACACCGACACCGCCGCCGGGTTCGGCCAGTACAAGCAGGCCCAGAAGATCATCAACGACGACGCCGCCGGCGTCGGGCTCTACACCCAGAACACGCTGATCGCCGTCTCGGACAAGCTGCACAACTTCTGGGTCGAGAAGAGCCAGGGCGAGCCGGTCTTCTCCGACGCGTACTTCACCGGCAAGCAGTGAGGCGAGGTCTGTCATGACTGCCATCACCCCCGACCCGGCGTCGCTCGCGACGCCGAGGCGGCCCGCGTGGGCGACCGCGCGGGCCGCCCGCAGGGCCGCCGTCAAGATCGTCTCGGCGGTCGGCGTGCTCCTCGCTGCGGCCTCCCTGGCCTGGTTCGCCCAGATCCTGATCCCGGGCGACCGCGCGACGGCGATCCTCAACATGCGCAACGGCAAGCAGCAGAACTACACCGCGGCCGAACTGGCGCCAGTGCGGCACGAGTTCGGCTTCGACAACCCGCTGGTCTCGCAGTGGCTGCACTACCTGGGCGGCTTCTTCAAGGGCGACCTCGGCACCTCCTACACCCAGTACCAGCCGGTCACGCGGGTGATCGGCGCCCAGATCGTGCCGAGCCTCGTGCTGACCGTCTCGGCGCTCGTCGTGGCCTGGGTGATCGCGCTCGCGGTCTCGCTGCTCACCGTGAAGCGCGGACGGGCCCTCGAAGGACTCGGCTCGGTCTTCGAGGCGTTCACCGCGAGCCTGCCGCACTACTGGGTGGGCGTCATCCTGCTGGTGGTCCTCGCGGTGAAGATCCCGCTCTTCCCCGTCATCAGCGGCTCGGGCGCCTCGGGCCTCGTCCTCCCGGTGCTCACCCTGGCGATCCCGCTCAGCGGCTTCCTCGGGCAGGTCATCCGTGACGAGCTCGACAAGGTCCTCGACCAGCCGTTCGTCACCACCGCCCGTACCCGGGGCATGAGCGACACCGCCGTACGCCTCCGGCACGCCCTGCGGCACGCGGTGCTGCCGGCGGTCACCCTGTCGGGCTGGGCACTCGGCGCGCTCGTCTCGGGCGCGGTCATCGTGGAGAACATCTACGGGCGGCCCGGCATCGGCATGGTCCTCAACACCGCGGTCAGCACCCGCGACGTCCCGACCGTCGCCGGAGTCGTGGTGGTCGTGGCCGCCATCTACGTCGTCGCCAACCTCCTCGTCGACCTCGCCTACACCGTCATCGACCCAAGGCTGCGTGCCTCATGACCACCGTCTCGCTCAGTCCCGACCCGGTCGGCCCAGAGCCGATCAGCACGGAGGCGGCCGAGCCCCGGCGGGCCGTCCGCCTGAGCCTCGGCCTCGGCGCCACCCTCTCCGCCGTGTTCATCGCGCTCGTCGTACTGGCCGCGATCGCGCCCGGCGTGCTCGCCTCCACGACGCCGACCCATGTCGAGCTGACCGACGCCCTCGCCGCGCCGTCGTGGCACCACCTGTTCGGCACGGACGAGGCCGGCCGCGACGTCTTCAGCCGAGTCGTGCACGGCACCCGGCTCTCCCTCGGGATCGGCCTCGGCGCCACCGCGATCGCCATGGGCCTGGCCATCGTGCTCGGCTTCGTCTCCGCGCTCGCCGGCGGCGTGGTGGACACGGTCGTCACCCGCGCCCTCGAGGTCCTCTTCGCCTTCCCGTCCCTGCTGGCGGCGCTGCTGGTGATCTCCGTCTTCGGGCCGTCGGTCAAGACGTCGATCATCGCGGTCGGGATCAGCTCCATGCCGGGCTACGCCCGCATGGTGCGCGGCCAGGTGCTCAACGTGCGCCAGGCCGGCTACATCGAGTCGGCCCACGCGCTGGGCCACAGCCGGTGGACGGTCCTGCGCCACCACCTCTTCCCCAACGCCATGCGCCCGCTGGTCGCCGTCGTCACCCTCGGCGTCGGACAGTCCATCGTGTGGGCCTCGTCCCTGGCCTTCCTCGGCCTGGGCGTCCCGCCGCCGAGCCCCGAGTGGGGCGCGCTCCTGGACTCCGGACGCAACTACATCACCACCCAGTGGTGGCTCGAGGTCCTCCCGGGCCTCGTGATCGTCCTCTTCGCCATCTCGGTCACCACCCTCGGCCGGGCGATCCGACAGCGACTGGAAGGAGCGGCCCGATGACCGTCTCGCTGGACACCACCGACACCTCAGCCGACGACACCGGCACCGGGCAGGTCGCCTCGGCCGGCCGGTCCGCCCGTACCGACGGGGCGGCCCCCGTCGCGCCGCTGCTCAGCGTCGAGGGGCTCCGCGTCCGGTTCGGCGGCCGGGAGGTCGTCCACGGCATCTCCTTCTCCGCCCACCCGGGCCGCTGCCTGGCGATCGTGGGCGAGTCCGGTTCCGGCAAGTCCGTCACCGCCCGCACGCTCGTCGGCCTCACCGGCGGCGGCTCGCGGGTGAGCGCGGACCGGATGACGCTCGACGGCCTCGACCTCACCCGGCAGAGCGAACGCGCCTGGCGCCGGATCCGGGGCAAGGAGGTCGGCTTCGTCCTCCAGGACGCGCTGGTCTCCCTCGACCAGCTCCGCAAGGTCGGTGACGAGGTGGCGGAGCCGCTCAGGCTGCACGGCGTCGGCACCAGGGCCTCCCGCAAGGCCAGCGCGATCGAGCTGCTCGCCTCGGTCGGCGTGCCCGAGCCGGAGGTGAAGGCGCGCCAGCGGCCCTACGAGCTGTCCGGCGGCCTGCGGCAGCGCACCCTGATCGCCGGGGCGATCGCCCTGGACCCGCCGCTGCTCATCGCCGACGAGCCGACGACGGCCCTCGACGTCACCATCCAGGCCCAGATCCTCGACCTGCTCATCGAGGCCAAGGAACGCGGCCGGGCGATCATCCTGATCAGCCACGACCTCTCCGTCGTGGCCCGCCTCGCCGACGACATCGCGGTCATGAAGGACGGCGAGATCGTCGAGCAGGGTCCCGCGCACCGGATCCTGCGCGACGCGCGGCACCCCTACACCCAGGCGCTGCTCGACGCGGTGCCGTCGGAGCACACCCGCGGCCAGCGGCTGGTGAAGCCCGCTCCGGACGCCGCCGGCTCGCCCGCCGTCCGCACCCGCAAGCCGATCGAGCGGGGCCGCCCGGTCCTCGACGCCCGTCACCTCACCAAGGTCTACACCGGCCCGGACAAGATCGACCGCACCGTCGTCGACGACGTCTCCTTCGAGCTCTTCCAGGGTGAGACGCTCGGCATCGTCGGCGAGTCCGGCTCCGGCAAGACCACCACCGCCCGGATCGCGCTGTCCCTGATCAGCCCGACCGCCGGCGAGGTGCTGCTGCACGGCCAGGCGTGGTCGAGCCTCACCCAGGCACAGCGTCGCCCGCTGCGCCCCCGGATCGGCGTGGTCTACCAGGACCCGCTGAGCTCCTTCGACCCCCGGTGGCCGGTCGGGCGCATCCTCACGGACGCGTTGGCCACCGGGCCCACCCCGCCCTCCTCGCGGGCGGAGGCCCGCGGCAGGGCCGTCCGGCTCCTGGAGCAGGTCGGGCTCCGCGAGGAGCACTTCGACTCGGCCCCGCTGCGCCTCTCGGGCGGCCAGCGCCAGCGCGTCGCCATCGCGCGGGCGCTGGCCCCCGAGCCCGGTGTCATCGTCTGCGACGAGCCGGTGTCGGCCCTCGACGTCTCGGTCCAGGCGCAGGTACTCGACCTGCTCACCGACCTCCAGGACGAGCTCGGCGTCTCGTACCTGTTCATCTCCCACGACCTGGGCGTGATCCACCACATGAGCGACCGGATCCTGGTGATGAAGGACGGCAGGGTCGTCGAGTCGGGCACCGCGGACGACGTCTTCGAGCGCCCGCGGCACGACTACACCCGGCGGCTCCTGACCGCCCTGCCCCGGATCTCGCAGGCATGAGCGGCGACACCCTCGGTGGAGGGATCACCGACGCGGAGCTCCGCGAACGCTTCGGGCCGGTCTTCGAGGAGATCGCCCGCGGCGCGATCGACCGCGAGGCCGACCGCGGGCTGCCGTACGACGAGGTGGCGGCGCTGCGGACGGCCGGCTTCGGGCGGGTCCGGGTGCCCGTGGAGTTCGGGGGGCTGGGCGCGACGCTGCCGCAGTTCTTCCGCCTGCTCATCGAGCTGGCGGAGGCGGACTCCAACCTGCCGCAGCTGTGGCGGGGCCACATCGGCTTCGTCGAGTCGCTGCTGGTGCACCAGGACCCGGAGGTCCGGGAGCGCCGGCTGCGGCGGATCTCGGCGGGCGTCATCGTGGGCAACGCCCAGTCGGAGCAGGGCAACGGTTCCTTCTGGGAGAACGTCACCACGGTCCGCGCGGCGGGCTCCGGCGACGCCGCCGGCTGGTCGCTGAACGGCAGGAAGTTCTACTCCACCGGGAGCCTCTTCGCCGACTGGATCCAGACGACCGCGGCTCTCGACGCCGAGCACAGCGCCGACGTCCTGGTCCCGGCCGGCGCCCCGGGCGTGCGACGGATCGACGACTGGGACGGCTTCGGTCAGCGCCTGACCGGCTCGGGCACGACGATCTTCGACGACGTCCGGATCGCACCGGAGGACGTCGAGGTCCGTCCCAACGGGGTCTTCCGCGGGACGACACTGCTCGCGGTCTTCCAGCTCGTCCACCTCGCCACGCTGTCCGGCATCGCACGGGCGGCCGTCCGCGACATCGTCGCCTTCGTCCAGCAGCGTGGGCGCAACCTCGCCAACCCGCTGTACCCCCAGCCACGGCTCGACCCGCAGGTCCAGCAGGTCGTCGGACGCGTCCGCTCGAAGTCCTTCGGCGCCTCCGCGATCACCCTGGCCGCCGTCGACGAGCTCGACCGGGTGCACCGGGCCCAGCTCCGGCAGAAGGCCACCCCCGAGCTCTTCGACGCCGCGGACCTCGCGGTCTTCGCGGCCCAGACGGCGGTCATCGAGCTCGTGCTCGACCTGACGACGGAGATCTTCGAGGTCGGCGGCGCGTCGGCGGTGACCGAGCGGTTCCGGCTCGACCGGCACTGGCGCAACGCCCGGACGCTGGCCTCGCACAACCCGGCGATCTACCGCCAGACGATCGTGGGCGACGCGGCGCTCAACGGCACCTCGCCGAGCGAGTGGATCACCCGCACCTGGCAGGCCGCGCAGGCGAACCGGGCGAGCGGCCCCACCGACAGTCCCACCGTCCACACTCACGACACCGCGCGTTCCGCCCCGCACAGGAGTGCCTCATGACCATCGACACCACCCCCGCCCAGCGCAAGCGCCTGTTCTTCAACGCCTTCGTGATGAACACGACGAGCCACATCCACCACGGCCAGTGGCGCCGGCCGGACGCCCAGCAGCACAACTTCAACGACGTCGAGACATGGATCGACCTCGCCAGGATCCTGGAGGAGGCGAAGTTCGACTCGATGTTCTTCGCCGACGTCGTGGGCCTGTACGGCGACGCCGAGGCCGACTACTCGGTCTACGTCAACGAAGGCCTGCAGATCCCCAGCAACGACCCGGCCGTGCTCGTCGGCGCCCTGGCCGCCCACACGAAGCACATCGGCCTGGCCGTCACCAGCAACGTCTTCCAGCAGCACCCGACCAACTTCGCCCGCCAGCTGACCACCCTGGACCACATCTCCAAGGGCCGCATCGCGTGGAACATCGTCACCGGCACCCAGGACAACGGCTACCGCAACTTCGGCTACGAGGCGCTGGAGGACCACTCCGAGCGCTACCGCTGGGCCGACGAGTTCGTCGACGTGACCTACAAGCTGTGGGAGGGCTCGTGGGACGACGGCGCGCTGGTCCAGGACAAGGCGGGCAGCCGGCACGCCGACCCGAACAAGATCCACAAGATCTTCCACTCCTCGCCGCGCTACCGCGTCGAGGGGCCGTTCCTCCCGGCCCCCTCGCCGCAGCGGACGCCGCTGCTCTTCCAGGCCGGCTCCTCGGGCCCGGGCCGCGACTTCGCCGCCCGCAACGCCGAGGCCGTCTTCCTGATCGCCCCGACGCCGGAGATCGCCCGCCAGCAGATCGAGGAGACCCGCGCGCTCGCGGTGTCGTACGGCCGTGACCCGCGGGACATCACCTTCCACCAGGGGCTCTCCTTCGTGATCGGCGACACCGAGGAGGAGGCCCGCGAGAAGTTCGCGTGGTACCAGGAGTACGTCAGTTCCGACGGCTACGCCGCGCACTCCGCGATCGTCGACAAGGCCGGCCGGGTCTACCCCGCCGACACCCCGCTGAGCCGGATCGACACCAACACGGCCAAGGGCTTCCTGGAGCACCTGCGCAAGCACATCACCGACCGCGAGCCGACCGTCGGCGACCTGGCCATCCAGCGGCTCGAGGACACCGTGATCGTGGGCACGCCCGAGCAGATCGCCGACGCCGTCGAGGTGTGGCAGGCCGCCGGTGTCGACGGCATCAACGTCATCAACTGGGTGATCCCCGGGTCCTTCCAGGAGTTCGCCGACAAGGTCCTGCCGGTGCTGCGCGAGCGCGGCCTCGCCCAGAGCGAGTACGGCGAGGGCACGCTGCGCCGCAAGCTGTTCGGCCAGGACCGGCTCTCCGAGCGCCATCCGGCGGCCCGATACCGCGGAGCCTTCACCAACGGCCCGCGCAGCTGGGCCGAAGCGGAACAGACCGCCGCGCTCACCGCCACTCACTGATCCGGGAAAGGGCACACATCTCATGACGTTGCAGGAGGACCGGCTCCCGGCCACCACCGGGGGCGGGGGCAGGGCGTCAGGCGCGCCGGCCGACGCGCGTCGGCCGGGCGGGGAGGCGGCACGGGTGGAGGTGCTCGACACTCCGGGCGCGCTCGCCGCGGCCGCCCGGCTCGCCGAGGAGTTCGCCACCGGGGCCGCGTCACGCGACCGCGAGCGGATCCTGCCGTTCGAACAGCTCCGCCGACTGGCAGGCAGCGGCCTGCTGGCCATCACCGTGCCGCGCGCGTTCGGCGGTCCCGGTCTTCCCGCATCGGCCGTGGCGGAGGTGGTGCGGCGGATCAGCCGGGCCGACCCGAACCTCGGCCAGATCCCGCTCAGCCACTTCATCTACGTCAACCAGCTGCGGCTGCAGGGCAGCCGGGCGCAGCAGGAGCGGCTCTTCGGCGAGGTCCTGGCGGGCCGGTGGTTCGGCAACGCCCAGTCCGAGCTGGGCACGAAGCACGTGCGGGACTTCCGCGCCACCCTGACCCGCGACCCGCACGGGGACGGATGGCGGCTCAACGGCACCAAGTTCTACTGCACCGGCGCGCTCTTCGCCGACTGGATCCCCGTGCTGGCCCACCTCGGGCCGGACGGGCCGATGCACGTCGCATGGGTACGCCGCGACGCCCACGGGGTCTCGGTCGTCGACGACTGGGACGCCGTCGGCCAGCGCACCACCGCCTCGGGTACGGCCACCTTCACGGACGTCGCGGTGGGCGAGGAGTGGATCACCGACTACGCCGAGGTCTTCGACGGCCCCACGACGTACGGTTCCTTCGCCCAGCTGATCCACGCCGCCATCGACACCGGCATCGCGCGGGCGGCACTCGACGACGCGGCCGCCTTCGTCACCACGAAGTCGCGTCCCTACCCCGACGCGGTGGCGATCCACGGCATCGACCGCGCCGCGCAGGACCCGGTGGTGGTGCACGCCTTCGGCGAGATGGAGCTGGCGGTGCGCGGCACGGAAGCGCTGCTGGCCGAGGCGGGGCGTGCCGTCGACACGGCCGACGGCGACCTCTCGGAGGAATCGGCCGCCGCGGCCAGCCTCGCCGTCGCCGCCGCGCGCGCCTCCTCGACGCGGGTGTCGGTCGAGGTGGGCTCACGGCTCCTGGAGGTCGCCGGGACCCGGGCGGCGCTGAGCGTCGAGGGGCTCGACCGGCACTGGCGCAACGCCCGCACCCACAGCCTGCACGACCCGGCGGCGTGGAAGCTGCAGCACCTCGGCCGCTGGGCGGTCGAGGGACACCTGCCGCCCCGGCACGGCCAGCTCTGACAACGCGCCCCCGAAAGTCCACCCGGCCTGATCCGACAACGAAAGACGTACTCGTGAACGACCTGAAGTTCCACTGGTTCCTCCCCACCAACGGCGGCGACGGCCGCCACATCATCGGCGGGGGCCATGGACTCACCGCGGAGGCCGCCGGCCGGCCCGCGTCCGTGCCCTACCTGGGGCAGATCGCGCGTTCGGCCGAGCAGCTCGGATTTGAAGCCGCGCTGACGCCCACGGGCGCGTGGTGCCAGGACGCCTGGGTGACCACCGCGATGGTCAACTCCCTCTCCGAGCGGCTGAAGTTCCTCGTCGCGCTGCGCCCCGACTCGGTCGGTCCCTACCTCGCGGCCCAGATGGCGAGCACCTTCGTCAACCTCTCGGGCGGCCGCCTGCTGCTCAACATCGTGACCGGCGGCGAGGACCACGAGCAGCGGATGTACGGCGACTTCCTCACCAAGGCCGAGCGCTACGCGCGCTGCGACGAGTTCCTGACCATCGTCAAGGCGCTGTGGGCCGGCGAGACGGTCGACTTCCAGGGCCGCTACCTGTCGGTCGAGGCCTCACGCCTCAACAACCTCCCCGACGCGCAGCCCGAGATCTACTTCGGCGGCTCCTCGCCCGAGGGCATCGAGGTGGCCGCCAGGCACGCCGACGTCTACCTCACCTGGGGCGAGCCGCCGGCCGCCGTGGCCGAGAAGCTCGACCGGGTCCGCGCAGCGGCTGCGAAGCACGGCCGGACGCTCCGGTACGGCATCCGGCTGCACACCATCGCCAGGGACACCTCCGGTGCCGCGTGGGCGGAGGCGGCCCGGCTGCTCGACCGGATCGACCAGGCCGACATCGACCGCATCCAGGCGGGACTGCGCCGCTCGGGCGGCGAGGGACAGCGCCGCATGCTCGAACTCAACGGCGGCTCGAAGGACGACCTGGAGATCTACCCCAACCTCTGGGCCGGCGTCGGGCTGGTGCGGGGCGGCGCCGGCACCGCTCTGGTGGGCTCGTTCACCGAGATCGCCGACCTGATCGAGGAGTACCGCTCGGTCGGCATCAGCGAGTTCGTGCTCTCGGGCTATCCCCACCTCGAGGAGGCCTACTGGTTCGGCGAGGGCGTGCTGCCCGAACTCACCCGCCGCGGCCTGTGGCGCCACCCGGCCCCGGTCACCTCACACGCGTCGGTACCGTTCGGCGCCGCCCCGGCACCCGTCGTGAGCTGAGCCCAACGGAGGCGACCGGCAGACGGCCCGCCGGTCGCCTCCGGGTTGTCTCAGTACCCCGACGCGAACCGCACGAACTGCCCCCAGAGCTCACGGCTCACAGCGAACGCCGGGCGGGTCACGTCCTTGGAGTCCCGTATGTGTACGGCCTGTTCGGCGATCGCGACCTCAACGCAGTCGTCGCCCTGGGTACCGCTGTAGCTGGACTTGAACCAGGCGAGTTCCGTCGTACCGCTGCTCATGGCTCTCCTCGGAGTCGCTCCAGCAGGTCCCGGGATTCTCTCGGGTTGAGGGCCTGCGAGCGCAGTGTGTCATAGCGTCGGCAGAGCAGGCTCATCTCTTTCGGGTCGGAGATCAGCCGCCCGTTCTGCTGTCCCTCCGAGTACCCGAGCCGTCTCCCCTCCTGGGTCTCCAGAATTCGCACGGGGCCGTCGAGGCACCCGTGGAACTCCAGCTTCAGCGGCACCACTTGGAGAGTCACGTTGCGCGGCGCGGTCAGTTCGAGCACATGGTCCAGCATGCTCGTCTGCACCTGTGGCCCGCCCAGCCCGCGCCGGAAGACCGACTCCTCCACGATGAAGCTGAACGGCACGGTCGGCCGCTCCCGCAGCATCGTCTGGCGGCCCATTCGGGCAGTGAGCTGTGCCTCCGTCTGCTCATCGGTCAGCAGCGGAACGCTGTTGTCGAACACCGCCCGCGCGTACGCCTCCGACTGCAACAGCCCCGGCAGCAGCCTGCACTCGTACGTGCACAGGCTCACCGCCTCCCGCTCCAGCCGGGCCCACCGCCGGAACCACGCCGCGAGGCCCGCCTCCCCCCGCGTCAGATACCGGGCGGCCTTGCGCAGCGCACCGGTGTTGCCGAGCGCTTCCTCCGCGCGCTCGATGAACGCCTGGTCCGGCATCCGGCGGCCCAACTCCACTGACGCCACAGTGTGTTTGGAGTACTGGACCAGCGCGGCGAGCTCGGCACGGCTGAGTCCCATGTGTTCGCGCAAGGCCTGGACGACCGCGCCGAACGTGCGCAGGCTGTCCGACGGATGGGGCTCCCGCTCCCACACCCCGGCCGGAACCGCCGCATCGTCCGCCTCGTCGTCCGCCTCTGTCGTCTGTCCGGTCCGGGCCTCGTCGCCGTTGACGCTGTCCATCCACCGCCCCTCTCCGCCTACCGCACCGCGACGGCCCCCATGCGCCGCCCCGTGCTCAACACCCGACGTCAGGAATCGGTTTCGCGTACTGTCCACCCCGTGGGCCCGTACGCGGACCCCGCGTACGCGGTGCCGGCTCGCACTGATCGGCGGCAGCGGCGACGCGCGGGTGTGTCACGTGGGTTCGCACACGAGCGGGTTCTCCACCTCGGCGCGCAGGCGGCTGCCGTAGGCGCGCAGGACGTCGCGGCCGCCCTGTTCGGTGAGGTAGGTGAGGAAGGCCGCGGCCAGGGAGCCGGCGGGCGGCTCGCCGTAGGTGTAGGCGAACTCGGTCTGCCAGCGCGCTTGACTTGATGTCACCATTATCGTGTCATGGAGACATGCTGTACGCCACTCCCTCCCTGGACGCCGACGACCAGCGGGCCCTCGACGAGATCGAGAGCATGCGTCGCTCCCTGCGCCACATGCTCCGGGCCACCCCTCGCTGGACCCGGCAGCTGCGCCGCAACCTCACCGCCCGCGCTATCGCCGGATCGAACACCATCGAGGGGTACGCCGCGACAGTCGATGACGTGGAAGCCCTCATGTCCGGCGAGGAACCGCTGGAGACCGGGGAGAAGACTCGTGCCGAGCTGGAGGGCTACCAGCGCGGTATGACCTACATCCAGGCCCTCGCCGACGCCGGTGACGACTTCCGGTACGACGCCGGCCTGCTCAACGGCCTGCACTTCATGCTGCAAGGCCACCACCTCGACAAGCGCCCCGGCCGCTGGCGCGACGGCCCCGCCTACGTCACCAGCCCCGACGACCCCCTGGTCCCCGCCTACACCGCACCGGACCAGGCGGACGTCCCCGCTCTGATGTCGGAGTTCATCGACTGGCTCAACGAGGGCGACCTCGACGCTCCCGTCCACGTCCGTGCTTCCATGGCACACCTCAACCTCGTCAAGATCCACCCCTGGAAGGACGGCAACGGACGCATGTCCCGCGCCCTGTCCACCCTCGTGTTCTCCCGCGAGGCCCTGATGCCACCCGAGTTCTCCTCCATCGAGGAGTGGCTCGGCCGGGGGCAGAACACGTACGCCTACTACCAGGTCCTGGAGGACTTGGGCGGCCCGCACTGGAGCCCCGAGCGGGACACCCGGCCCTGGATCCGGTTCTGCCTGACCGCGCACCACCGGCAGGCCCAGCAGGCCCAGCGCCGCTTCGATGTCATGTCGCGGGCCTGGACCCGCCTGGTCGAGGGCGTCGAGGCAACCGGCCTGGACGAGCGGGTCGTCTACGCCCTGCTGCCCGCGTTCTCCGACGCGAAGGTCCGCCGCACCGTCTACCAGCAGGACGCCGACCTGAGCGACCAGCAAGCCATCCGCGACATCCGGGAACTCGTCGCCCGCGGCTGGCTCGTCCCCCACGGGAAGGCCCGAGCCCGCTACTACGCCCCCGGGCCGCTCATGGACCCGGTCCGGGAAGAGGTCCGCCAGTCCATGGAGCCGTACGTGGACCCCTATCGGCGGGAGCGCTGACCCGCCCACGCTTCCCATCGCCGCCAGGTCTGGACAGTGCGCGCGCCGGCATGTGCGCTCTCATCCAGCACAGATCCCGCACCTGTCCAGCACGGTAAAAATCAAGGGGTCTGACACCGAACAGTCAGACCCCTTCTGACCTGCACGTATTCCAGATCAGCGAAGTAATGTCAGGTCACCGGCCAGACATTGAAGCGGATCTCGACGACTTCGCGAGTCGACGGATTCACAGGAGCGCCGACCTCCCGCCCCTCACACCTCATCCGGTGCCAAACGCAGCGAGATCGAGTTGATGCAGTACCGCTGATCGGTCGGAGTGGGATACCCCTCGCCCTCGAAGACGTGGCCGAGGTGGGAGCCGCAGCGGGCGCACCGCACCTCGGTGCGCACCATCCCGTGCGAGCGGTCCTCGATGAGCTCGACCGCGTCGCTGTCCTTGGGGTCGTAGAAGGACGGCCAGCCGCAGTGGGACTCGAACTTGGTGTCCGAGGTGAACAGTTCGGCCCCGCAGGCGCGACAGGAGTAGACGCCCTTCGCCTTGGTGTCGGTGTACTCCCCGACGAAGGCGGGCTCGGTGCCGGCCTGGCGCAGCACCGCGTACTCGGCCGGCGTCAGCTCCGCTCGCCACTGCTCGTCCGGCTTCTCGACGTCGTACGACATGAGCGTCAGCCCCTCACTGTGAAAGTCGGTCCAGGATGCGCGGGCCGAGGTCGGTGACGTCGCCCGCACCCATGGTCAGAACGAGATCGCCGGGCTTCACCATTCCCGCGATCACCGACGGCACCTCGTCCTTGTCGTGGACCGCGGTCACGTCCGCGCCCGCGGCCCGCGCCGCCTCGATGATCAGCTCGCTGGTCACCCCGGGCAGCGGGTCCTCGCGGGCCGGGTAGATGTCGAGGACGACGGAGGCGTCGGCGAGGGTGAGGGCGCGGCCCATCTCGGTGCCGAGCTCCTGCGTGCGGGAGAACAGGTGCGGCTGGAAGACCACGAGGATGCGAGCGCCGTCGGCGGCGGCACGCATGGCCTCCAGGTCGGCCGTCATCTCCGTCGGGTGGTGGGCGTAGGAGTCGACGACCTGCACGCCGGCCGCCTCGCCCTTGAGCTGCAGGCGGCGCTTGACGCCGGTGTAGGCGGCCAGGGCGGGGGCCAGTCCGTCGGCCGGGACGCCGAGGGCGGCGCCCGCGGCGAGCGCGGCGACGGCGTTGTGGGCGTAGTGGCGGCCGGGGACGGAGACGGTGAAGGTGAGCTCCCGGCCGTCCAGCAGGACGGTGACCTCGCTCTTCAGGCCCTGGGCGACGACGGACAGGACGCGCACGTCGGCGTCCTCCGCCTCCCCGTACGTCACCGTGCGCACCGAGCCGGCCAGCCGCCGCGTCAGTTCCCGCGCGCCCTCGTGGTCGGCGGAGATCACCAGCGTGCCGCCGGGGACGATCCGGCCGGCGAACGTCTCGAAGGACTCGTAGATCTCGTCCATGGAGGCGTAGTTGGCGTGGTGGTCGAGCTCCACGTTGAGGACGATCGCGACCTCGGGGGCGTACTTGTGGAAGCTGCGGTCGGATTCGTCCGCCTCGGCGACGAAGATGTCGCCGTCGCCGTGCAGGGCGTTGGAGCCGGGCACGTTCAGGTCGCCGCCGATCGCGTACGACGGGTTCAGGCCCAGCTCGGTCAGGGACACCGCCAGCATCGACGTGGTGGTGGTCTTGCCGTGGGTGCCGGCGACGGCGATCGCGCGCCGGCCCTCCATCAGAGCGGCCAGCGCGTCGGAGCGGTGCACCACGGGGATGCCCAGTTCGGCGGCGCGGACCAGCTCGGGATTGTCCTCGCGGATCGCCGAGGAGACGACGACGCAGCTCGCGTCGTCGGCCAGGTGCTCGGCGGCGTGCCCGATGTGCACGGTGGCGCCCAGCGCGCGCAGCGCCTCGGCGGTCGCGGACTCCTTCGCGTCGCTGCCCGCGACCTTCGCCCCGCGCTGCGCGAGGATCTTGGCGATGCCCGACATCCCGGCGCCGCCGATGCCGATGAAGTGCGGTCGGTCCATGGCGGTAGGAAGGCCGGGTGCCATGCGTTTCTCCCCAAGATCCGGATGCGAGGCGTGAACGGCCCCAGCCTAAGCGCTGCCGACCCGGCCGCCGGACGCGGACGTCCACGCCCGCGCCGACGACGCCGGCCCGGGCCCGCCCCGGCCCGCTCACACCGGGACCACGGGCAGCGGCGCCACGCCTGGGCGGGTTCGCCCCGCGGACCGCTCACGCCCTGGCCACGGACAGCCGCGCCACGCCCGGGGAAGCGCATCCCCCTGACCGCTCACGCCCGGGCCGCGCGCGGCCCCGCGCACCCCGCAGGGGCTACGCCTTGCTGTGTGAGAACAGCTTCAGCACCGGTACTCCCACCTTGTGGCGGGCCCGCGACGCCCAGTCGCGGTGGAAGAACTCCTCCACGTAGTGGGGGTCGGTCAGGACGATCACCTCGTCGGCGCCGATCTCCTCGACCAGGGACTTCAGCGCGTCCAGCGGGTGGTCCTCGACGAGTCTGCCCTCCGCCTCGCACCCGGCCGCGTGCAGCGCCTGCAGCGACACCTCCAGCGCGCGCTCACCGAACCCCTTCGCCTCCTCGCCCTCGGGGGTCTCGCCCTCCCGGGCGGCCTCGTCGAGCTCGCCGAGGGCGACATCGTCGATGGCCCGCAGCAGGCGGTCCGCCTGGTCGCCGCGGGGCTGGAGCAGCACGTGGAAGGAGACGGGCTCGTCCCCGTGCAGCGAGGTCACGAACTCCACGTCCGCGGACGTCAGTGCTTTCTCGATCATCAGTACGCTTGTGAACACCGGGCGCCCCTTCTGCGGAAACCATCCTGCCCCGTGATCCCACGGGGCTGCGATCTTCAGTGTGCCCGCCCGGAGCCGGCCGGAACGGCAGCCCCCCGTCCGTCGCGGCCCGCGGGCGGCACGCAACGATTGTCACGCCCGGGCGTAACGGCCGAAGAGGAACCCCTCCTCTTCCAGCAGGGACACCAGCGAGAACCGTCGCGGCACCGCGACCGACGGCCCGCCCGCGATGCGCTGCGCGTCGCCGGCGGTGAGCATCGGGGACATCGTCAGGCACAGCTCGTCGAGCACGCCGGAGGCGACCATCTGGCCCAGCAGCCGCGGCCCGCCCTCGGTCAGGAGCCGGGTGTGGCCGAGTTCGCCGAGGGCGGCGACGGCCCGTACGGGATCCACGCCGACGCCGTCGCCGGCGATCACCACCTGGGCGCCCGCCCGCTCGGCGGCGATCCGGCGGCCGGGGTCGGCCGCGGCGCCGGTGAGGATCAGGGTGGGCACCAGTGGCGAGGTGAACAGCGGGAGCGAGAAGTCCAGCTCCAGGCTCGCGCTGACCACCGCTATGGCCGGCACCGGCCGCTGCCCGGCCGCCTCGCGCCGCCGGGCGAACTCCGCCCGCGCGCGTGCCGGGCGGTAACCCTCCCGGCGTACCGTTTCCGCGCCGACCACCACCACGTCCGCCAGCGCCCGCAGCGTGCCGAAGACGCGCATGTCGGCCGCGCAGGAGATGGGCTGCGAGCGGCCGTCGTGCTGGGCGGCCCCGTCGAGCGTGGACACCATGTTGGCACGCAGCCAGGGCACCCGCTGTCCGCCGGCCGTCGGCTCGGGATGGGCGTAGGCGTCGGCGAGTTCGTCGAGGCTCCACTCGCGGTCGAGGGTCCGCTCGCGGTCGAGGGTCCGCCCGCGTTCGAGGATCCGCTCGCGCTCGCCCGGGTCGCCCGGGACACCGGCACCGTCGGCCGCGCCCTTCTCACCGGGGGCTCGCGCCACTGTCTGGTCGGTCACAGGGAACAGGCGTCGCATGCCGTGCAGTGTGGCACGGCCCTTAGCATGGGTAATCGTGTCCTCCTTCCCCGCCGCCCCTGGTCTGAGTCCCATGGCCGAAACGGCTCCGCTGTCCCTGTGCGCCCGTGAGCCGCACGTCCCCGCCGACCGGCTGGTCGCCGAGATGGTGCCGCCGCCGCGTTTCGACGGGGTCCGTTTCGGCACCTACCTCCCGGACCCGGACCAGCCCAGCCAGACCGAGGCCGTCCGCGTCCTCGAGGGCTTCGCGGGCGGGCTCGGCGGGGCGCACGCGCTCGGCGGCGGCCGACGCGGGTTCTTCGGCCTCGGCCGGGCCAAGGCCCCCAAGTCCCCGGCCGGCCCCCGCGGCGTCTACCTCGACGGCGGCTACGGCGTGGGCAAGACCCACCTGCTGGCCTCCCTCTGGCACGCCACCCCGGCCGAGCCCGCCCTGAAGGCGTTCGGCACGTTCGTGGAGCTGACGAACCTGGTCGGGGCGCTGGGCTTCCAGCAGACGGTGCAGACGCTGTCCGGTCACCGTCTGCTGTGCATCGACGAGTTCGAGCTGGACGACCCGGGCGACACCGTCCTGGTCTCGACGCTGCTCGGCAAGCTCGTCGACGCGGGCGTCGCCCTGGCCGCCACCTCCAACACGCTGCCGGGCAAGCTCGGCGAGGGCCGGTTCGCGGCGGCCGACTTCCTGCGTGAGATCCAGGGCCTGTCCGCCCACTTCCGCACCCTGCGCATCGACGGCGAGGACTACCGCCACCGCGGTCTGCCGCAGGCGCCGGAGCCGTACTCCGAGGAGCAGGTGACGAAGACGGCGTACGCCACCGAGGGCGCCTCGCTGGACGACTTCCCGCACCTGCTGGACCACCTCGCCAAGGTCCACCCCAGCCGGTACGGCGCCCTGACCGACGGCCTGAAGGCGGTCTGCCTCACCGACGTGCGGCCGGTGCCCGACCAGTCGACGGCGCTGCGGCTCGTCGTGCTGGCCGACCGGCTCTACGACCGCGAGGTCCCCGTCGTGGCCTCGGGGCTGCCCTTCGACCGGCTGTTCAGCGAGGAGATGCTGAACGGCGGCTACCGCAAGAAGTACTTCCGGGCGATCTCCCGGCTCACCGCGCTGGCCCGGGACGGCAAGAGCCTGGTCGAGACCCGCTAGTGCTCTGACCGGGAAGGTCGGCCGGGGTGGTGGTTCCGGCGGTTGGATGTGCGTGACGTCCGATCCGACCACTGGGGGTGTGGTGGCTGAGCCTGTCCGTGTGCGCAGGTTGACTGACCAGGCGGGGCACCAGCTGCAGCAGATCGTGCGCCGGGGCAGCACCAGCTCGGTGCGCCATCGGCGCACGATGATGCTGGCGTCGACTGGCGGCAACCGGGTGCCGTGACCGTGCCGGACGGGACTGAACAGCTAGTCCTCGCTGAACCTTTCAGCGAGAATTTCCACCTCACTCGGACCGATGATGGTCAACCACTGCAGTGCACGGCGGTTGTCGTGATGGTGCACAAGGTGGTGGGCCTCGGCCGGCCAGGGGCCGTGCTGGGGCAGTTCCTGCACAATGACCTCGTCCACGAAGTCGCAGTCCGGGCCAGCAAGGCAGGCGCGGGCATGCACGATGCCCTCAAGGCGCAGCGTCGCACCGGCGCTTTCCGAGTTCAGCTCGATGACAGCCTCGCTCGGTTGAAGATCGGTCCGAAGGACGACCGACGTCAACCAGTAGAACTGGCCGCGAAGTTGCTCAAGACTCACGGCTGAACCCTATCCCGAGCGGTTCCCGCAAGGCCGCCCTGGCAGACCGGGGTCGATGTTCCCGGACTCTGCGGGGGTCAATTTTCGCGAAGCATTGACACCGCTCACAGAAGCGACGTGGTGACTCGTTGACCTGGAACGTCCGCAACGTCAACCCGGCCGGAGCACGGCGGACGACAGGCTATTGATCTCCACCGCGACGCATGCACACAGACACATGACACGACCGCATGAGAGTTCTCCGCGACGCCCGGATCAGGACGGAACCCGTTGATCGTTTCCGGTCAGAGCACCAGCGACCAGGCCACCACGGCCCCGCCGCCACGGCCGCCACGGCCGCCACGGCCGCCACGGCCGCCACGGCCGCCACGGCCGCCACGGCCGCCACGGCCGCCACGGCCGCCACGGCCGTCGCCCCGGCCGCCACGTCTCCGCCGCCCGGCCCCGCTGCCCGGATCGCCGCCGGTCCGGGGCCGTCCGTGGCCCCGGAGCGGACACGGGCCTATCGTGGCAGGAGCAGCCATACGAGACCTCTGACGGAGGAGGTCGTCATGCTCCCAGAGCTGGTGACGGCGGTTGCCGTGGTGGGTTCCGCCGGTGTCGTCTACCTCGCCGCGGCGGCGCGGGTGGTCAAACAGTACGAACGCGGGGTGGTGTTCCGGCTGGGGCGGCTGGCCGGCTCCGCACGGCCGCCCGGTTTCACGCTGATCGTCCCGTTCGTCGACCGGCTGAGCAAGGTCAACATGCAGATCGTCACGCTGCCGATCCCGGCCCAGGAGGGCATCACCCGGGACAACGTGACCGTGCGCGTCGACGCGGTCGTCTACTTCAAGGTCGTCGACGCGGCGGCGGCGCTGATCAACGTCGAGGACTACAAGTTCGCCGTCTCCCAGATGGCGCAGACCTCGCTCAGGTCCATCATCGGCAAGAGCGAGCTGGACGACCTGCTGTCCAACCGGGAGAAGCTCAACCAGGGCCTGGAGCTGATGATCGACAGCCCGGCCGTGGGCTGGGGCGTGCAGATCGACCGGGTGGAGATCAAGGACGTGTCGCTGCCGGACACGATGAAGCGCTCCATGGCCCGCCAGGCCGAGGCCGACCGGGAACGCCGGGCGCGGATCATCAACGCGGACGCGGAACTGCAGGCGTCCAAGAAGCTGGCCGAGGCCGCCAAGCAGATGTCCGAGCAGCCCGCCGCGCTCCAGCTGCGGCTGCTGCAGACGGTGGTCGCGGTGGCCGCCGAGAAGAACTCGACGCTCGTCCTCCCCTTCCCGGTGGAGCTGCTGCGGTTCCTGGAGAAGGCCCGGGAGCAGCGCCCGCTCGAGCCGTGACACGTGCTCCGCGCGTGGTTCCCGGGCCGCGCGCCGGGTGATAGACACAGCGGGGTCACAGTTCCTGTCCGCCAGCAGGAAGGTTGCTGCCGCATGTCCGCGACACGACGTCAGATCCTCGCCCGCACCGGTGCCTTAGGCGCGGGTATCGCGTTTTCCGGGGCCCTCTCGGAACTGTTCGCCGGCACCGCCGCCGCCCAGGGCCTCGGCCACGGCGGCCACGGCCCCCTGGTCCCCGACCCGAACGGCCTGCTCGACCTGCCGAAAGGATTCAGCTACCGGGTGCTCTCCCGTGAGGGCGACCCGCTCCGGTCCGGCGAGGGCGCCGTCCCCTCCCACCACGACGGCATGGCCGCCCTGCCGGGCGGACACGGGCGCGTCCACCTGGTCCGCAACCACGAGAACCGCCCCACCGCGACCCACCCCGTGCCGGCCGTCGAGGGCCTCACCTACGACCCGGCGGGCAAGGGCGGCTGCACGGCCCTGACCCTGGATGCCCACGGCAGGGTGCTCGACGAGCGCGTCGCCGTCGCCGGCACCGCCGTCAACTGCGCCGGTGGGCCGAGCCCCTGGGGTACCTGGCTGACCTGCGAGGAGACCGAGGACAGGGCGGGCACCAACGGCTACACCAAGGACCACGGCTTCGTCTTCGAGGTCGATCCGGCCGACCCGCGCCGCACCGGCGCCGTGCCGCTGACCGCGCTGGGCCGCTTCCAGCACGAGGCGGTCGCGATCGACCCGCGCAACGGCACCGTGTACGAGACCGAGGACGCTTTCCTCCGACCCTTCGGCCTCTTCTACCGCTTTCTGCCGCACCGGCCCCTCGGCGGGGCCGGCTCGCTGCGCGCGGGCGGCAGGCTTCAGGCGATGCGCGTGCCCGGCGTGCCCGACCTCTCCCCCGTCCAGGAGACGGGCACCTCCTTCGACGGCATCGAGTGGGTCGACGTACCGGATCCGCTGGCCGCGCGGACGCCGGTGCGGCTGCAGGACTTCGGCCCGCGGGGCGTCACGCACGCGCAGAAGCTGGAGGGCTGCTACTGGGGCGGGCGGTGCGTGTACTTCGTGTCGTCGTTCGCGCGCAGCGCCGACGGCTCGGCCGCCGACCACTACGGGCAGATCTGGCGCTACGACCCCGGGGCACGCCGGCTGACCCTGGTGATCGTCTTCGGTCCGGACACCGACGTGCAGCTGCCGGGCGAGTCCCCCGACAACATCTGCCTGGCCCCCGGCGGCGGCCTGATGGTCTGCGAGGACGGCAACGGCGCCCAGTACGTCTTCGGGGTCACCCGGCAGGGCGAGGTGTACCCGATGGCCCGCGGCCGGCAGAACATCGGCACGCCCGAGTCCCCGGAGTGGGGCGAGTTCGCCGGGGTCACCTTCTCCCCGGACGGCCGGACGATGTACGTCAACTGCTACACCCCCGGCACGACCTTCGCGGTGACCGGGCCCTGGGGCGGGTAGCGGCGTCCGGGCCGCGCGACTGGCGTTCCGGGCAGCGCCGCAGCCTCGGTCACTGAACCGGCGGTGGCTGGGTACCCGGCGGCCATGAACGACAACCGGCAGGTCAGCGGCTCGTACTGGCTTCAGACCGCTCCCGGCCGCGCCCACCCGCCCCTTCGGGAGGACATCGGCGTGGACGTGGCCGTGATCGGCGCCGGCATGGCCGGGCTGTCCACGGCCCGGGAGCTGGCGCGGGCGGGCAGGAGCGTCGCGGTGCTGGAGGCGGACCGGGTGGCGGCGGGCGTCACCGGGCACACCACCGCCAAGCTCACGGCGCTGCACACGCTCGTCTACGACCGGCTGCGGCGCACCCGCGGCCCGGAGGGCGCCCGGCTGTACGCGCGGTCGCAGAGCGAGGCGATCGAGCACGCCGCCGCGGTCGTGGACGAGCTGGGCGTCGACTGCGAGTGGGAGACGCGCGACGCGTACACGTACGTCCGCGACGATGGCCGGGTGGACGAGTTGCGGGCGGAGGCGCGGGCCGCCCGGGAGGCCGGGCTGCCGGCGTCGTTCACCACGCAGACCGGGCTGCCGTTCCCGGTCGCGGGGGCGGTGCGGGTGACCGGCCAGGCGCAGTTCCATCCGCGCAAGTACCTGCTGGCCCTCACCGACGACCTGATCGCCCACGGCGGCCGGGTGTACGAGCACACCACCGTGCACGGTCTGGACGAGGGTTCCCCGTGCCGGCTGTCCACCGGGACGGGTGCCACGGTGACCGCCGGGGACGTGGTGGTCGCCACGCATTACCCGGTGTTCGACCGGGCGCTGCTGTTCGCCCGGCTCTCCCCGCGCCGCGAACTGGTCGTCGCCGGGCCGCTGCCCGCCGATCAGGACCCCGACGGCATGTACATCACCCCGGACGAGGGCACGCGCTCGGTGCGCACGGCGCCGCTCGGCGACGGGGAGGAGCGCCTCCTGATCGTCACCGGGGAGCACTTCACGCCGGGCACCGGCGACACCCCCGCCCGCTTCGACCGGCTCGCCTCCTGGGCGACCGAGCACTTCCCCGACGTCTCCCTCACCCACTCCTGGGCCACCCAGGACATCGACCCCACCGACACGGTGGCCATGGCCGGCCCGCTGCACGCGGGCGCCCGGCACACCTACGTGGCCACCGGCTTCGGCGGCTGGGGAATGAGCGGCGGCATCATGGCGGGCCTGCTGCTGACCGCGCTGATCACCGGCACACCGTGCGAGTGGAGCGGGCTGTACGATCCGCGCCGGCTGCTGACGGCGGTGCGCGAGGCGCCGTCGTTCCTGAGGACGCAGGCCGAGGTGGCCCTCCACTTCGTCGGCGACCGGCTGCGGCCCGCACCGCCGGTGGACGTCCTGCCGCCGGGCGAGGGCGCCGTCGTACGGGTCGACGGCGACCGTCTCGCCGTCTACCGCGACGACGACGGCCGCCTGCACGCCCTGTCCCCGCGCTGCACCCACCTCGGCTGCGTGGTGTCCTTCAACGCCGCCGAACGCGCCTGGGAGTGCCCCTGCCACGGCTCCCGCTTCGACACGGACGGCAAGGTGATCGAGGGCCCGGCGACACGGCCGCTGGAGCGGCGGGACCTGTGAGCGGAACGCGAAGCGGGTGACGCAGACCGCATGGACGAGGGCCGGGTGACGCCGGGCGGGTGACGCCTGGGGGACCGAAGGCCCCGCGACCGATGCGCCCGCACTTGCGGTCATATCTTCGTACGATGATCGTTCCCGTACGACGCCTGGCCGTCCTCGGCGCGCTCGCCGCCGCCCTCACCGCCTGCGGCACGGCCCAGACGCCCCCGGCCGCCCGGCCGACCGCCCGTCCGTCCCCCGCGCGGCACACCGTGGCACCCGCGCGGCCGCACACCGTGGCGCCCGCGCGGCCGCCCACCCTCGCCCCCGGCCCGGCCGGTCTCACGCCCGTCTTCACCCACGGTCCCAGGACACCGGACCGGACCGTGGCGCTCACCTTCGACGCCGACATGACCGCCGACCAGGGGGCACGGGCGGCCCGCGGGGAGCACTTCGACAACCCGGAGCTGATCGCGACCCTGCGGGCCCTGAAGGTGCCGGCGACCGTGTTCATGACGGGGCGGTGGGCCGAGCAGTACCCGGTCCAGGCGCGCGGCATCTCGCGGGACCCGCTGTTCGAGGTCGCCAACCACTCCTACAGCCACTACGCCTTCACCGGCGACTGCTACGGCCTGCCGACCGTGTCCCCGGACCGGATGCGGGCGGACGTGGAGCGGGCGTACGCCGCGTTCCGCGAGGCCGGGGTGGCGAACCCGATGCCGTACTTCCGTTTCCCCGGCGGGTGTCACGACCAGCGGGCCCTGAAGGAGCTGGCCCCGGCCGGCGTCACCGCCGTGCAGTGGGACGTGGTGAGCGGGGACGCGTTCGCCACGGACGCCGACGCGGTGGCCCGGCAGGTGCTGGACGGCGTGCGGCCGGGGTCGGTCGTGGTCATGCACTGCACCCGCAGCGCGGCCCCGGCGACGGAGCGGGCGGTGCGCACGATCGTGCCCGAACTGCGCCGCAGGGGCTACCGGTTGGTGAAGGTGTCCGAGCTGATCCGGGCCGCCGCCGCCCGCCGCTGACCGGCCTACGCTGGACGCATGAGCGACGACGACTACTGCCTGATCGACGCGGCCCGGCCGCCGAAGGCCGACGGCCCGCCCTACGCCGAGTGCGTGCTGTGCCGGGAGCCCACCGAGTACCCGCGGTCGTACAAGGGGATCACGCTCTGCCCCGTCTGCGAGTGGCAGGAGGCGCAGCGCACCGCCTGCTCCGGGTGACCGCGGCCCCCTTAGGGTGGGCCGGTGTGAGCGTTGATTCCATACCCCCGAGCGAGAGTCCCTTCCGTGCCGAGCGCACCGCGCGGGACGAGGCTCCGCAGTTCGTGCTGCCCCTCGTCGTCCGGATCGAGAAGACGGCGCCGCCCGCCCGCACCGACGCGCTGGAGACCGCCGCCCGCGCCGTGCTGGTCATGCTGAGCGACGCGCGCTCCGTCGGCGACGGCGAGTGGGCGCAGGCCGTGCGGGACTGGCAGGACGCCCGGATCCGCAAGGTGGTGCGGCGGGCCCGCGGCGCCGAGTGGCGGCGCGCCGAGGCGCTGGCCGGGATCACCGTGACGGGCGGGTCGGCGCAGGTGCGGGTGTTCCCGCCGGTGCCGCTCGACGGGTGGCCGAAGGACCTGGCCCGGCTCCAGGTGTCCGGCACCGACCTCGACGACCCGGAGCCGCCCGCGGCGGCGGACCCGTCCGGGCCCGTGCTGTGGCTGAACCCCGGCCTCGGCATGTCCGCCGGGAAGGCGATGGCGCAGGCCGGGCACGGCGCCCAACTGGCCTGGTGGGAGCTGTCGGACCAGGAACGGGCCGCCTGGCGGGACGCCGGGTTCCCGCTCGCCGTGCGCACCGCCGATCCCGGCCGGTGGGACGAACTGACCGCGAGCGGAATGCCGTTGGTGCGCGACGCCGGGTTCACGGAGATCGCGCCGGGCTCCTGCACGGTGGTCGCCGACCATCCGGCGCTGCGCCGAGCCGCCTGACCGGCGAGAGCCGGGCCGAACCTCAAATGTTGCTCTGAAGGTGCCGGGGGCGGGGTTGGGTTCCGGTCGCCGGGGCCATACCCCCGTCACACCGCGCGCCGGGCGGCCGGCGTGCGGTCGGGGAGGAAGCCGAGGAGGGGGACCATGCGGCGACTGGGGACGGGCATCGGGTGGCGGCCGGAGATCGCCGACGCGGTGGAGCGCATGCCGGGCATCGACTGGGTCGAGACCGTGGCCGAGAACGTCTGCCCCGGCCACCTCCCCGAGTCCCTGCGACGGCTGCGGGCCCGCGGGGTGACGGTGGTCCCGCACGGCGTCTCGCTCGGCCTCGGTGGCGCCGACCGCCCCGACGAGGGCCGGCTGGCCGCGCTCGCGGAGCGGGCCGAGGCGCTGGGGTCGCCGCTGGTCACCGAGCACATCGCGTTCGTGCGGGCGGGCGGGGCGCTGACCGCGTCCCCGCTGCTGGAGGCCGGGCACCTGCTGCCCGTGCCGCGCACCCGGGACGCCCTGGACGTGCTGTGCGAGAACGTCCGGATAGCGCAGCAGGCGCTGCCGGTGCCGCTCGCCGTCGAGAACATCGCCGCGCTGATCGCCTGGCCCGGCGAGGAGATGACGGAGGGCCAGTTCCTGTACGAGCTCGCCGACCGCACCGGCGTCCGGCTGCTGATCGACGTGGCCAACCTGCACACCAACCACGTCAACCGGGGCGAGGACCCGGCCGAGGCGCTCGCCGAACTCCCCCTGGAGGCCATCGCGTACGTCCATGTCGCGGGCGGCTTCGAACGGGACGGCGTCTGGCACGACAGCCACGCCCACCCGGTGCCGGAGCCGGTCCTCGACATCCTGACCGACCTCGCCTCACGCGTCTCCCCGCCCGGGGTCCTGCTGGAGCGGGATGACAACTTCCCCGAACCGGCGGCGCTGGAGGCGGAGCTGACGGCGATCCGCGGGGCCGTGGAGAGGGGCAGGGCGGAGGCGACTCCCGGAAGCGGACTGCCGGGCAACGAGGCGAAGGCGGCGCCCACGCGAGCCGTACCGCCGGTCAACGAGACGGAGGCGACGACGACCACCGGAGCCGTACCGCCGGGCAATGAGCCGGATGCGGCGGCGGTCGGCCCGGGTGTGCGGCAGCGGGTCGGGCTGGCGCAGGCGGCTCTGCTGTCCGCGCTCGTCGCCGGGACACCCGCGCCGGAGGGGTTCGACCGGGTGCGGCTGGGCGTGCAGGCGCGGGCGCTGGCCGGGAAGCGGGCGGACGTCGTGGGCAAGGTCGCGCCCGAACTGCCCGCGATCCTCGGCGATCGCTACCGTGCCGCCTTCCTCGCCTACGCCCAGGAACATCCGATGACCGGCGGGTACCGGCGTGACGCGCTGGACTTCGCCGCGCACCTGCTGCTCACCGGCGGTGCCGAAACCGCGCCCGCCCGGCGGGAGTTGCGGCAGTGGTGGCAGGACCGGTCGGGACCCGCGCCGCGGTCCCGGCGGCCGGCCGTGCGGATCGCCCGGGCGGCGCGCAGGGTGCTGCCGCACCGCTGAACCGGCCTTCCGTACCGCATTCACCCCCGTTGGCGATCATCTGACCCGGTACGGAAGGTGATACGGCCTCCGCAGTACTATGCCGATCCGCATCCGGAGCGCACCAGCTGCGGTGGGGCAAGCAGGAGGCACCATGCGACCGCGGCCGCCGGTCAGAGGCAGAGGCAGGTACAGAGGCACAGGAGCAGGCAGAGGCATCGTCAGCGGCACCGGGATCATCATCACGGGCCTGGCGGCGACCCTCGCGGCGCTGATCTTCCCGATCTGGTCCTACGCCGACCGGTCCGGGACCGGCGTCGACGTGCTGAACGCCCAGACCATGTCGACGGCGTACGGCCCGCTGTCCGCCGCCGACCGCGAGTTCGTCACCAAGGTCCGCCTCGCCGGCCTGTGGGAGCTGCCCGCCGGGCAGCAGGCCCAGCAGAAGGGCACCACCGAGGCCGTACGGACGGCGGGGCGGCACCTCGTCGAGGGGCACACCTTCCTCGACCGGCGGGTCCGCGAGGTGGCGGGCCGGCTGGGACTGCGGCTGCCCGACGAGCCCAACGCCCAGCAGAAGGGCTGGCTGGCCACCCTGGACGCGGCGCAGGGAACCGAATTCGACCGGCAGTTCGCCAACATCCTGCGGCTGGCGCACGGCAAGGTCTTCTCGCTGGTCGCACAGGTGCGCGCCGGAACCGGCAACTCGCTGGTGCGGGCGCTCGCCGACGACGCCAACACGGTGGTGCTGGACCACATCAAGGTCCTCGAGGCCACCGGGTACGTCGACTGGGACGCCCTGGCCCGCGACCTGGCCGCGAACAGCACCCCGCCGCTCACCCCGTCCCCGGCCCCGCCCGGTCCCGTCTCCGATCCCGTCCCGGCCGTACCCGTCACGCCGTCGGCCTCGACGGACTACCCGCTCCCGCCGGCCGCCTCCAGCCCGCCCCCGCCGAGCGCGTAGCCACGCCACGCCTCGTCCTGCCACACCTCAAGCGGAACGTCACATATCCGCGACTCCGCG
The DNA here is from genome assembly GCF_055569945.1 of Streptomyces sp. NPDC031340. Lineage (NCBI taxonomy): Bacteria > Bacillati > Actinomycetota > Actinomycetes > Kitasatosporales > Streptomycetaceae > Streptomyces > Streptomyces sp. NPDC031340. Next base: position 74,939 of record NZ_JBVIIE010000016.1, on the reverse strand, counting down.
TCCGGATGATGAACAGGGCATGGCGTCCGGTGCGGCCTTTGGCATAGAAACGCTGCATGTTCTGGGTTCTTCTGCTCCTGTCGGCCTGGGCCGTGGCCGGCACGGCGTGCGCGCGGCTGTGCCTGGCGGCGGCGCGCGCCGCGGCCGTGGACACCGACGCCGTACTGGACGCCCGGGGACACGAACTGACGCTGTACGAGGCCGCGTTCCTCTCCGGCGGGCGGAGCCGGGTGGCCGACGTGGCCATGGTCGCCATGGCACGCCGACGACGGCTGCTGCTCGCCCACACCGGCTGGGTGACGGTCGTCGAGCCGCACGGGCGGGACGACCTGGAACGCGCGGTCATCGACGCCGTCGGCCCGGAGGGGCAGAGCCGGATCGCCCCGGCCCGGGCGGCCGTCGCCGCGTCGGACGAGGTGGGCCGCATCGCCGACCGGCTGGTCCGGGCCGGCCTCGCCGAGCCGGACGGCGGCCGGGGCAGTGTCGCGGCGGGCGTCCACCGGGTGCGCCTCGCCGCGGTCGCCGTGTCCGCCCTCTGCGCAGCCGCGCTGCTGACGCCCGTTCAGGAAGGCATACCCGGCCATCTGGTCGCCCTGTGGTTCGCGCTGCCGCTGACACTGACCCTGAGCTGCCTGGCCATCGCCCGGCTCGAGGTCCACCCGTGCTCGCGCTGGGCCTCCCCCGCCGGGCAGCGGCTGCTGGGCGCCCTGACCCGGCGGGCGACCGGCGCCGACGACTGCACGTTCCTCACCTCGGTCGCCGTGCGCGGCGTCCGGGCCGCCGGCGAACCGGACCTGCGCGCCGCCTTCGCGCACCGCGACCAGCCCCGCCGGGACTGACTCCCGCCGGGGGCGCACGGGGGCATCGGCGGCGACACCGGCGGAACGGTGCTTGCCTTCCCCGGCACGCGAACGAAACATCCCTTTTGTCGCAGCCGCGCACCGAAGGGACACCGATGAGAGCTCCCGCCCTCTACACGGCCGCCGGATCCTTGCTCCTGAGCACCCTGGCCGCGGCCCCGGCCGACGGCGCGCCCGGGACTCCGGACGAGGTGCGCGGCACGGCGGTCGCCGCCGCGCGTGCCGCGGCCGCCGGCATCCGCTGGGGCACCTGCGCGGACGGCCAGGACACGCCGGGCAGCCTGCAGTGCGGCACGGTGTCCGTACCGCTCGACTACGCCCGCCCCGACGGCCGGCGGATCCGGCTGACCGTCAGCCGGGTGCGGGCCACGCGCAAGGACCCGCGCGACACAGGGCGCCCGGTGCCCCGCCAGGGCGCCCTGGTCTTCAACCCGGGCGGACCGGGCGCCGACGGGCGGTACTTCCCGCTGATGGGCCTGATGCCGGAGTGGAAGCGCATCGCGGCGGCCTACGACCTGGTCGGCTACTCCCCGCGCGGGGTGGGCCGCAGCGCCCCCCTGTCCTGCCAGGACCCGAAGACGTTCTTCAAGGGGCCCTCGCAGGCGCCCACCCACCCCTCGGAACCGTACAAGCGGGAGCGCGTCGCCGAGGCCAAGGCGTACGCGCGGGGCTGCGCCCGGCGGGCGGGCAGCGCGCTGCGGCACTACACCTCCCTCGACAACGCCCGTGACCTGGACGTCCTGCGCGCCGCGCTGGGCGAGCGGCGGCTGACGTTCGTGGGGTCGTCGTACGGCACCTACTTCGGGGCGCTGTACGCGACGCTGTTCCCCTCGCACGTGCGGCGGATGGTGTTCGACGCGGCGGTGAACCCGGACCCCGAGCAGATCTGGTACCGCAACAACCTCGCCCAGTCGGCCGCGTTCGAGGACCGCTGGGCGGACTTCCGGGAGTGGATGGCCCGGCACGACGCCGTGTACGGGCTGGGTGCGACGGCCGACGCGGTGCAGCGCAGCTACGACCGGGCGAGCGCGCGGCTCGCGGCCGAACCGGCGGGCGGCGCGGTGGGGCCGGGGCAGTTGCGCGGCGCGTTCCTGACGGCCGGCTACTACGACGACTTCTGGCCGCTGCGCGCCGAGGCGCTGTCGCAGTACCTCAAGGGCAACCCGAAGCCGCTGATCGAGCAGGCCGCGCCGGCCCGGGAGACGGCGGCCGAGGCGGAGAACGCGAGCGCCGTCTACACGGCCGTCGAGTGCAACGACGCGCCCTGGCCGACGGACTTCCGGGTCTGGGACCGGGACAACACGCGGCTCGCGCGCGTGGCGCCGTTCGAGACCTGGGGCAACGCGTGGACGAACCTGCCGTGCGCGTACTGGCCGGTGCCGCGTCAGCGGCCGCTCGACGTGCGGACCGGCCCCGGCGAGCTGCCGCCGACGCTGATCCTGGCGGCCGAGCGGGACGCCGCCGCCCCCTACGAGGGCGCCCTGGAACTGCGCCGACGCCTGTCGGGGTCGGTGCTGGTGACGGAGCGGGACGCCGGCACGCACGGCGTGGCGGGCGGCGCGAACCGCTGCGTCAACGGCTACCTGGAGGCGTACCTGCTGGACGGGCGGCTGCCGGTGCGGCGGGCGGCCTGCGCGCCGCACCGGGAGCCGGAGCCGCAGACGCAGGGTCAGAGGCAAGGGCAGGCGCGGGCGCAGTCGCAGTCGCAGTCGCAGTCAGCGGAGCGGAAGGCGGAGCCGAGGGGGGGGGGGGGGGGGGGGGGGGGGGGGGGGCCCGCCCCCCCCCCCCCCCCCCCCCCCCCCTCGGCCACTCCGGCCCGGGCCGGTCAGGCCAGCCCGGCGACCAGGTCGGCGACGGACTTGCGGCGGCCGGTGAAGAACGGGATCTCCTCACGGACGTGCATCCGGGCCTCGGAGCCGCGCAGGTGGCGCATGAGGTCGACGATGCGGTGCAGTTCGTCGGCCTCGAAGGCGAGGATCCACTCGTAGTCGCCGAGCGAGAAGGAGGCGACCGTGTTGGCGCGCACGTCCGGGAAACCGCGGGCCATCTTGCCGTGGTCGGCGAGCATGCGGCGGCGGTCCTCGTCGGCCAGCAGGTACCAGTCGTAGGAGCGCACGAACGGGTAGACGCTGACGTAGTTCCGCGGCGTCTCGTCGGCGAGGAACGCCGGGATGTGCGAGCGGTTGAACTCGGCGGGGCGGTGCAGCGCCATGTTCGACCACACCGGCTCCAGGGCGCGGCCCAGCTTGGTGCGCCGGAAGAGGTTGTACGCCTCCTGCAGCTCGTCGCTGGTCTCCGCGTGCCACCAGATCATGACGTCGGCGTCGGCGCGCAGCCCGGACAGGTCGTACGTGCCGCGGATCGTCACGTCCTTCGCGGCGAGCTGGTCGAACAGCTCCTGTACCTCGTCGGCGTAGCCCGCGCGGTCCTCGGGCAGGACGTCCTTCAGCCTGAAGACCGACCAGAGCGTGTAGCGGATGACCTCGTTGAGGTCCTTGGCCAGCTTGCCCTTGTTCGGGATCCTGCCGGACTCGGTGGTGGGGGCGTCGTCACTCATGTCCCTTATTCTCCTGCTCCTCCGTGCAGACTCTGCACCGGGTCGGCGGTGAGCCGTTGCACACCACCGAGGTCTCCGTCCAGTTGGTCCACGGCCGCGTGGGCGCTCGCGATGCAGGCCGGGATGCCGACGCCGTCGTACTGCGCGCCGCAGACGACGAGGCCGGGCAGCTTGGCGACATGCTCGCGGATGCGGGCCACGCGCGCGTGGTGGCCGACCGGGTACTGGGGCAGACCGTCGGTCCAGCGGGTGACCCGGGTCTGCAGGGGGGTGGCGTCGAGGCCGGTGGCCGCCTTCAGGTCGCGCCGGGAGACGTCGACGAGGTGGGCGTCCTCGTGCTGGAGGATCTCCGTCTCGCCGTGGCGTCCGACGGAGGTGCGCACCACCACCACGTCCGGTGCCGACTCGGCCAGCCAGCCCCACTTCTGGGAGGCGAACGTGGACGCCTTGATGGTGCGGCCGTCGACGGGCGGCACGAGGAAGCCGCTGCCGGCGGGGAGGGAGACGTCGGCGCGGCGGTAGGCGAGGGTGACCAGGGCCATGGAGGCGTACTCGACGGTGCGCAGTTCGGCGGCGGCCGCGGGGGACTCGGCCGCCAGCAGGTCCGCGGCGGCGGGCGCGGGGACGGCGAGGACCACGGCGTCGGCGTCCAGGACGCGGTCGCCCGCGGTGACCCGCCAGCCGCCGGCCTCCCGGCGCAGCCGGGTCGCCGGGTGCCCGGTGAGGATCTCGCCGCCGCGCGCGGTGACGGACTCGGCGACCGCCTGGGGCAGCGTGCCGACGCCGCCGGCGATGCCCAGGAACACCGGGCCGGTCTGCGGGCCGGCCGCGGCGCCGGCCTGGATCTCGCGGACCGCCTCGGTCAGCGAGGTGTGCGTCAGGGCGGCCCGGTAGAGCTGCGGGACCGCCGAACGCATCGAGATGCGGTAGGCGTCACCGGCGTACACGCCGCCGAGGAGGGGCTCGACGAGACGGTCGACGACCTCGCGGCCGACCCGGGCCGCCACGTACTCCCCCACCGCCACGTCGTCGCCGATCTCGGTGCGGGGCAGGTCGGCGTCGCGCTCGATGCGGGCGACGCCCTCCTCGGAGAGCAGGCCCGACAGGGCCGCGGCGGTGCCGGGGACGCCCATCACATGCCCCTTGGGCATGGGGCGCAGGGCGCCGCGGGTCCAGATGGAGGCGGTCGCGGTGGCGGGCGGCTGGAGACGGTCGGCGAGGCCCACCTCGCGGGCGAGAGCGACCGCCTCGGGGCGGCGGGCCAGCATCGACTCGGCGCCGAGGTCGACGCGGACGCCCGCGATCTCACCGGCGAGCAGCTTGCCGCCGGTCCTCTCCGACGCCTCCAGGACGGTCACGCGCGCCCCGCGCTCCAGCAGCCGGTGTGCCGCGGCCAGTCCCGCGATGCCCGCTCCGACGACGACGACCCGGCCCGTGCCCGTGCGTGATCCGCTCATGGCTCCACCCTCTCAGACGCCACCGGCACTCACGCCAGGGCCTTGTGGCCCTGTCGAGTCGTGACCGTGACCGCATCGGAACCACCCGCGCCAAACGCCCGGGCCGCCTGCCGCGTCGTAGAGACGTAATTGGTCACAGACCCACGGGGGGATGCCCACATGCGCACACAGCGTTCCGTACGACCCGCTCCGGCCCTGGCCGGGATCCTGCTCGCCGCGGCCCTCGCGCTGACGGGGTGCAGCAGCGCGAACGACAGCAGCAGCGACGCGGGCGGCGGCAGCGACAACAACAAGGCCGGCGCGCAGAGCCAGGCGCAGGCGGGTGCGCAGAGCGACGCCAAGGAGGGCGCCCCCGGCGGCGCCGCGGGCGGCGGCAAGACGTCCGGCACGCCCCGCCTCACGGCGAGCAGCATCATCCGCACCGCCTCGCTGACCGTTCAGGTCAAGGACGTGCCGAAGGCACTCGACCAGGCCCGCGTCACCACCGAGAACGCGGGCGGCTACGTCGGCGAGGAGAACACCACCCGCGACGAGGAGGGCCACGAGCACACGCGCGTGGTGCTGCGGGTGCCGGTGGAGAAGTACGACGGCGTCCTCACCGATCTGCAGGGCGCGGGCAAGCTCCTGGACCGCACCGCGAAGGCCGAGGACGTCACCGACCAGGTCGTCGACGTGGACAGCCGCATCAAGTCGCAGCGCGCCAGCGTCGCCCGGGTCCGCGAACTGATGGACCAGGCCACCAAGCTGAGCGACGTCGTCACGCTGGAGGGCGAACTGAGCGGCCGCGAGGCCGACCTGGAGGCGCTGCTGGCGCAGCAGGCGTCCCTGAAGGACCGCACGAGCCTGGCCACCATCACCCTGTCGCTGTCCGAGACGCCGGTGAAGAAGGCCGCGAAGGACGACGACGACCCGGGCTTCGTGGACGCCCTCGCGGGCGGCTGGGACGCCTTCGTGACGATGCTGCGCTGGCTGGCGGTGGCGTTCGGGGCGGTGCTGCCGTTCGCGGCCGTGGCGGTCCTGCTGGTGCTCGTCTGGCGGCGGCTGGTGCGCCCCCGCCTGCCGCGGCGGACGGCCACCGCGCCGGCGCCGGGTGCCCCGATGCCGGGCGCCACGATGCCGAACGCGCCGATGGCGGGCGCCTCGGGCCACCTTCCGGCGGCCCGGCCGGTGCCCGAGGAGGGTGGCGAGCGCCACTGAAGTCGGGGGTGGCCGTAGCGTGTTCGCATGACGATGAGCGGTGCGAGGGAGCGACTGGTCGTGATCGGCGGGGACGCCGCGGGGATGTCCGCGGCGTCGCAGGCCCGCCGGCTGAGGGGCCCCGGCGAGCTGGAGATCGTGGCGTTCGAGCGGGGCCACTTCACCTCCTTCTCGGCGTGCGGCATCCCGTACTGGGTGGGCGGCGACGTGCCCGACCGGGACCGGCTGATCGCGCGCACGCCCGAGGAGCACCGCGCGCGGGACATCGACCTGCGGATGCGGACGGAGGTCACGGAGATCGACGTCGCCCGGGGGCGGGTCCGCGCGCGTGACGTCGATTCCGGGGCGGAGTCCTGGACGTCGTACGACAAGCTGGTGATCGCCACCGGGGCGCGGCCGGTCCGCCCGGACCTGCCGGGCGTCGACGCCCCCGGCGTGCACGGGGTGCAGACGCTGGACGACGGGCAGGCCCTGCTGGACACGCTGGCCCGCACGCGCGGGCGGCGCGCCGTGGTGGTCGGGGCGGGCTACATCGGCGTCGAGATGGCCGAGGCGATGATCAACCGTGGCTACGAGGTGACGGTCGTCAACCGCGGCAGCGAGCCGATGTCCACGCTCGACCCCGACATGGGCCGCCTGGTGCACACGGCCATGGAGGGCCTGGGCATCACCATGGTCAACGACGCCGAGGTCACCAAGGTGCTCACGGGCGAGGACGGGCGGGTGCGGGCGGTGGCGACCGAGGACGCCGAGTTCCCGGCGGACGTGGTCGTCCTCGGCATCGGCGTACGCCCGGAGACCGCGCTCGCCGAGGCCGCCGGGCTGCCCCTCGGCGCCCACCGCGGCCTGCTCACCGACCTCGCGATGCGGGTGCGCGGGCAGCAGAACGTCTGGGCCGGCGGGGACTGCGTCGAGGTCCTGGACCTGGTCTCCGGCCAGGAGCGCCACATCGCGCTGGGCACCCACGCCAACAAGCACGGCCAGGTCATCGGCACCAACGTCGGCGGCGGTTACGCCACCTTCCCGGGCGTGGTCGGCACTGCGGTGAGCAAGGTGTGCGACCTGGAGATCGCGCGCACCGGGCTGCGTGAGAAGGACGCCCGCCGCGTCGGCCTGCAGTTCGAGACGGTCACCGTCGAGTCGACCAGCCGGGCGGGCTACTACCCCGGCGCCTCTCCCATGACGGTGAAGATGCTCGCCGAGCGGCGGACGGGCCGCCTGCTCGGCGTGCAGATCGTCGGCCGGGAGGGCGCGGGCAAGCGGGTCGACGTCGCGGCCGTGGCCCTGACCGCCGGCATGACGGTGGAGCGGATGACGGCCCTGGACCTCGGCTACGCCCCGCCGTTCAGCCCGGTGTGGGACCCGGTGCTGGTGGCGGCCCGCAAGGCGACGGCGGCGGTGAAACGGGGCACGGTGTAGCTGAGCACGGATGTGCCGGAGCACCGTCGTGGCAGGGGCACGGTGTGACGAGCGGGCGGGACGCGCCCCCGCCCCGGGGGCGGGTCCCGCGGCGACGCTCAGGCCGATCCGTTGATCCGCTCGATCGCCTGCCGCGCGTGCTCGGCCGGCGCCCGCGACGGCAGCGACGACACGGACGCGCTCGCGGGCATGGCACCGGCCGGCTGCTGCTCCCCCGCCGGCTTCGCGTGCGCCGCGGCCGGCCGCGCCGACCGCAGCCGGTGGCTCACCGCCTCGTCCAGCGTCACCGGCCGCTGCATCTGCGATGCCAGCCGTCCGGCCTCCTGGCCCAGCCTGGCCACGTCCTCCCAGGGCAGACGGACCACGAGGGCGAGCTCCGCCTCACCGTCGGGCAGGGCGTGCATCGCAGGAGTAACTCGGTCGTTCATCGCCTGTTCCTCACGTCGTCCCCGCGACCCGCCTTCCCCGCGCCGCGGGCGGTTGAGGAGACATACGCACGGGCGCGTGCGGCCGTTCACAGATTCGCCGATCCGATCGGGGGCAGTACTTCCCTGTGGTCATCCCCGTTCATGACGTGAACCCGGTGCGGCGCACCCCGTGGGTGACGTACACGCTGGTCGCCGCGAACGTCCTGGTCTTCCTGTACACGCCCGGCCTGGCCGGTTCCGTGGCGGGCGACAGCAGCCTGTCGCAGCTGTGCCACCTGCAGGCGTTCCTGGACCACTACGCGGCGGTGCCGCGGGAGCTGATCCACCATCAGATGCCGCGGCTGGTGCCGACCGGTGACGTGGCGGTGGGCGCGCACGGCGCGGGCTGCGTGGTGGCCCCGCCGGGCTACGACAAGTCGCCGCCGCTGTCCGTCCTGACGGCGATGTTCCTGCACGGCAGCTGGCTGCACCTGCTGGGCAACATGCTCTTCCTGGCGATCTTCGGCAACAACGTCGAGGACCGCATGGGGCACGTCCGGTTCACGCTGTTCTACCTGGTGTGCGGCTACGCGGCGTCGTACGGCTTCGCGCTGTTCAACGCCGACTCCACCGACCCGCTGATCGGCGCCTCGGGGGCCATCGCGGGTGTCCTGGGCGCCTACCTGGTGCTGTATCCGAAGGCCAGGGTGTGGGTGCTCGTGCCCTTCCTGGTCTTCCTGCCGCTCAGACTGCCCGCCTGGCTGGTGCTGGGCTTCTGGTTCGGTCTGCAGGCGGTGTACTCCTCGGGCGAGGGCGTCTCCGCCGCCGGCACCGTGGCGTACGCGGCGCACGTGGTCGGCTTCGTCGTCGGCATGCTGCTCGCCTGGCCGCTGAAACCGGGCACTCCCCCGCCGCCGGAACCGCGCGGCCTGCTGTTCGGCAGGCAGGCGCGGCCCCGGCACACCTGGTGAGTCAGCGCACGGTGTGCGTGTGGACGTAGTCCACGAGCCGGGTGAGTGCGTCGGGGTCGGTGGACGGCATGACGCCGTGGCCGAGGTTGAAGACGTGGCCCTCCAGGCCGGCCGCGGCGTCGAGCACCTCGCGGGTCTTCGTCTCGACGGCCTCCGTGGTGGCGAACAGCACCGTCGGGTCGAGGTTGCCCTGGAGCGCCTTGCCGGGGCCGACCCGCCGGGCGGCCTCGTCGAGGGGGACGCGCCAGTCGACGCCGACGACGTCCGCGCCGGCCTCGCCCATCAGCTTCAGCAGTTCGCCGGTGCCGACGCCGAAGTGGATGCGCGGGACGCCGTACCCGGCGACGGCGTCGAAGACCTTGGCCGAGGCGGGCATCACCGAGCGGCGGTAGTCGGCGGGGGCGAGCGCGCCGGCCCAGGAGTCGAAGAGCTGGACCGCGGAGGCGCCCGCCTCGATCTGCACCTTCAGGAAGGCGGCCGTGATGTCCGCGAGGCGGTCGAGCAGGTCGGCCCACAGCTCCGGGTCGCCGTACATCATCGCCTTGGCGTTCTCGTACGTGCGGGACGGGCCGCCCTCGACGAGGTAGCTCGCGAGGGTGAAGGGGGCGCCGGCGAAACCGATGAGCGGGGTCGGGCCGAGCTCGCGGGTCAGCAGGCCGATCGCCTCGGTGACGTAGGAGACGTCCTCGGGGGTCAGGTCGCGCAGCCGCGCCAGGTCGGCGCGGGTGCGGACCGGCTGCTCGACGACCGGGCCGACGCCGGGCTTGATGTCGAGGTCGAGGCCGATGGCCTTCAGCGGCACGACGATGTCGCTGAAGTAGATCGCCGCGTCCACCCCGTGCCGGCGCACCGGCTGCAGCGTGATCTCGGTGACCAGGTCGGGCCGCATGCAGGAATCGAGCATCCCGATGCCCTGGCGGACCTTGCGGTACTCCGGCAGGGAGCGCCCGGCCTGCCGCATGAACCACACCGGCGTGTGCGGCACGGGCTCGCGCCGGCAGGCCCTGAGGAAGGCGGAGTCGTACGTGGCGGTCGGCTGCGGGCGGCCCGCGGGGGTGTCGTTGGCACTCACGGGGAAAGTCTCGCACGACGCCGGCCGCCGCCCTCCGCCCAACCCGGCCGCCGCCCTCCGCCGACCCGACCGGCGCCCTCCGCCCAACCCGACCGGCGCCCTCCGCCCAACCCGGCCGGCGTCCTCCGCCCAACCCGGCCGATGCCCTTCGCCCGACCCGCGCCGCCGCACGGCCGGTCCGGCGGCGTGGGCCCGGGGTGTCTAGGCCAGCGCGAAGCCCCGGTTCCCTTTAACCTTCCCGCATGGCTGCGGCTCAGGAACGACTGTCGGACGGCGCTGGCGACATGGACGACGCGAAGGACACCGGGGATGCGGACCGGCATGCGGGCATCACGGCTCCGCCGGCCTTCCGGGCCGCGGTCGAGGCGCTGCGCGGCAGCCGGCTGCGGCCCCAGATCGAGGTGGAGCCGACCCGCGCGCCGCAGCGGCTGGCGCCGTTCGCGTACGCGCTGGAGGCCACGGTCGTCGACGGCGACCAGGACCTGGCCGACGGCAGGCTGGTGCTGCTGCACGAGCCGGAGGGGCACGACGCCTGGCGGGGCGCCTTCCGGCTGGTGACGCTGGTGCGCGCGGAGCTGGAGCCGGAGATGGCCGCCGACCCGCTGCTGCCCGAGGTGTGCTGGTCGTGGCTGACCGGCGCGCTGCAGGCGCGTGGGCTGGCCTGCGGCGAGCCCAGCGGCACGGTCACCCGGGCGAGTTCCCACTACTTCGGCGGGCTGGCAGAGCGTCCCGCCGCCTCGCAGATCGAGATCCGCGCCTCCTGGACGCCGCGCGAGGGCCTGGGCGGCGTCCCGGACACGGCCGGCCACCTCGCCGCCTGGTGCGATCTGCTGGCGCAGGTAGCCGGGCTGCCGCCGGCCGGACCGGGCGACGCGTCGGTGGTGACGCTGCCGCAACGCCGCGGCCCGCAGTCCCCCCGCTGACCGAGGCAGCCTCCCCGCCGGACACGACAGCCTGCCCACCGACCACGGCAGGCCCCCACTGACCACCTTTTTGCCCATCTCTTTGTCGATACGGCCACTTTCAGTCATAGGTGACCCCTCGAACGAACCGATTCGTTCACCGAACGATCGACAGCCTGTCCGAATTGCGCAGATTGTTACTCACTAAATCGTGATCTTTTTCTAAAGGCCCGGAGGTTTGGTGCCGAAGACGACTTTGACCTACAAAGCCGTCCCACCCCCCAGGAGGCCTGGTGTCCGTTCTCCTCGAGCAGCCCGCAAGCCTGGTCGCCTACCGCCCGAACAAGCCGACCGCAATGGTGGTCGTGGCCGACCCGCGCGTCCGCTCCACCGTCACCCGCCACCTGTGGGCGCTCGGTGTGCGCGATGTCATCGAGGCCTCGTCCGTCGCGGAGGCTCGTCCCCGCATCGGCAACCCCCGCGACATCTGTGTCGCCGACGTCCACCTGCCCGACGGCTCCGGCCTCACCCTCCTGTCGGAGACCCGCGCCGCGGGCTGGCCCAACGGACTCGCCCTCTCCGCCGCCGACGACATCGGCGCCGTGCGCAACGCCCTCGCGGGCGGTGTGAAGGGCTACGTCGTCACCGGCACCCGTACCAACGTCGGGCTCCCCACCCGGCCGGGCGCCGCTCCCATCGGCGCGGCCGCCGCCCGTCTGCACCGCCGCCACCCGGGCGCCCCGAGCCACCCGGGCGGCTACCGCGAACTGTCCGGCCGTGAGGTCGAGGTGCTGCGGCTGGTTGCGGAGGGCCAGTCGAACAAGGCGATCGGCGTCTCCATGGGCCTGTCCGCACTGACCGTCAAGAGCCACCTCGCCCGCATCGCGCGCAAGCTCGGCACCGGCGACCGCGCCGGCATGGTCGCCGTGGCCCTGCGCACCGGCATCATCCACTGACCCCCACTCCCCCACTGATCCCCGCTGCCCCCGCAGACCCCGACCCCGGACACCGCCCCCGATCGTTCACCGGCGTGAATAGGACCGGCCCCCGAGCCCCGTCCGCCCGCCCATCCACGTCGTGAACCGGACGTTTCATCGTGCTGACCGGTTTACGACCCCCAGGCGCCCGCCGACGGAACGTTACGTCGGCGGGCGCTGTCCACACACAGATACCCTTGACAGGTGACCGACGCCCAAGAGACCGCAGCAGACATCTCACTGCGAACCACCGGAGGCGCCCCTCCGGACGACGGCGGATCTACTGACGACGGGGCGCCGATTCCTTTGCTGGACCCGCGCGAGGGCATTCCGCCCGTCACCGCCGACGAGGACGCCCTCGCCGAGGTGATCGCCGCCTTCGCCGCCGGCTCCGGACCCGTGGCCGTCGACGCCGAGCGCGCCTCCGGCTACCGCTACGGCCAGCGGGCCTACCTCGTCCAGCTGCGCCGCGAGGGCGCGGGCAGCGCGCTGGTGGACCCGGTGGCCTGCCCCGACCTCTCCGGTCTCGGCGAGGTGCTGGCCGACGCGGAGTGGGTGCTGCACGCGGCCTCCCAGGACCTGCCGTGCCTGCGGGAGATAGGCATGGTGCCGACCCGGCTGTTCGACACCGAACTCGCGGGGCGCCTCGCCGGGTTCCCGCGGGTCGGGCTGGGCGCCATGGTCGAGGGCGTCCTCGGATTCGTCCTGGAGAAGGGACACTCCGCCGTCGACTGGTCCACCCGCCCGCTGCCCGAGCCGTGGCTGCGGTACGCGGCGCTGGACGTCGAGTTGCTGGTGGACCTGCGCGACGCGCTGGAGAAGGAGCTGGACCGGCAGGGCAAGCTGGAGTGGGCCCTGCAGGAGTTCGACGCCATCGCGGCCGCGCCGCCCGCCGAGCCGCGCAAGGACCCCTGGCGCCGCACCTCCGGGATGCACAAGGTGCGCCGGCGCCGGCAGCTCGCCGTCGTGCGCGAGCTGTGGCAGACCCGGGACCGGATCGCCCAGCGGCGGGACGTCTCCCCGAGCAAGGTGCTCGGCGACGCCGCGATCGTCGAGGCGGCGCTGGCGATACCGGCCAACGTGCACGCGCTGGCCGCGCTGAACGGGTTCGGGCACCGCATGGGACGCCGCCAGCTGGAGCAGTGGCAGGCCGCGGTGGACCGCGCCAAGGAACTCCCCGACGCCCAGCTCCCGCAGCCCGGCCAGCCGGTGACGGGCCCCCCGCCGCCGCGGGCCTGGGCCGACAAGGACCCGGCCGCCGCGGCCCGGCTGTCGGCGGCGCGGGCCGCGGTGTCGGCGCTGGCGGAGCGGCTGAACATGCCGCAGGAGAACCTGATCACGCCGGACACCGTGCGGCGCGTGTGCTGGGAACCGCCGCAGGTCGTGGACGCGGAGTCGGTGGCGGCCGCGCTCACCGGGCACGGCGCGCGGCCCTGGCAGGTGGAACAGGTCACGCCGGTGCTGGTGACCGCCCTGTCCGCCTGACCGCCGCCCGGGTCTTCCGGCACCGCCCGACGTCGAGATCACGCCAAGATCCTGAAGATCCCGGCCCGGCGCACGGAGGAGATCCCGGTCCGGCACCCGGAGGAAGAAGACGCGGAAGCCGTCGACGGCCGCCCCCTCGCGGAGGTCGACGGCGGCGCCGTGGGGGCCGTTCGGGTGTGACCTTCGCCGCTCCAGCCGTTGGGGGTGTGCAGCAGTGTTACCCACAAGTAGCATAAGCCTGAGCGCGCGCTCAGCGTGTCGCAGCAGTGCCATCCCGCACCCTGGAGGAGAGCCATCGTGCCTCGTACTGTCAGGGACGTCGTGTTCGTCGACGGCGTCCGCACCCCCTTCGGCAAGGCGGGCCCGAAGGGCATCTACCACGAGACCCGCGCCGACGACCTGGTCGTGAAGGCGATCCGGGAGCTGCTGCGCCGCAACCCGGGCCTGGACCCGAAGAAGATCGACGAGGTCGCCATCGCCGCGACCACGCAGATCGGCGACCAGGGTCTGACGCTGGGCCGCACCGCCGGCATCCTCGCGGGCCTGCCCCAGTCGGTGCCCGGCTACTCCATCGACCGCATGTGCGCGGGCGCCCTGACCGCCGTGACGACCACGGCCGGCTCCATCGCGTTCGGCGCGTACGACGCCGTCATCGCCGGCGGTGTCGAGCACATGGGCCGCCACCCGATGGGCGAGGGCGTCGACCCCAACCCGCGGTTCGTCAGCGAGAAGCTGGTCGACGAGTCCGCCCTGTTCATGGGCATGACGGCGGAGAACCTGCACGACCGCTTCCCGCACATCACCAAGCTGCGCGCCGACGAGTACGCGGTGCGCTCGCAGGACAAGGCCGCCAAGGCGTACGCCAACGGCAAGATCCAGGCCGACCTGGTCCCGATCTCCGTACGGCGCACCAGCCCCGAGGCCGGCGAGACGGGCTGGGGCCTGGTCACGGCGGACGAGCCGATGCGCCCGGGCACCACCCTGGAGAACCTGCAGGGCCTGAAGACGCCGTTCCGCGTGCACGGCCGGGTCACCGCGGGCAACGCGGCCGGTCTGAACGACGGCGCGACCGCCTCGATCATCGCCTCCGAGGACTTCGCCCGCGAGAACGGCCTGCCGGTCAAGATGCGGCTGGTCTCCTACGCCTTCGCGGGCGTCGAGCCGGAGGTCATGGGCTACGGCCCGATCCCGTCGACGGAGAAGGCCCTCGCCAAGGCGGGCCTGTCGATCGAGGACATCAACCTCTTCGAGATCAACGAGGCGTTCGCCGTCCAGGTCCTGGCCTTCCTCGACCACTACGGCATCGCCGACGACGACGAGCGCGTCAACCAGTACGGCGGCGCCATCGCCTTCGGTCACCCGCTCGCCTCCTCCGGCGTCCGTCTGATGACGCAGCTGGCCCGCCAGTTCGAGGAGCAGCCGCACGTCCGCTACGGCCTGACCACCATGTGCGTCGGCTTCGGCATGGGCGCGACGGTCATCTGGGAGAACCCGCACTTCGAGGGGGACAAGTGAGCACCACCGCCGAACTGCTCAAGGGCGCGGCCGAGCTGTTCCCGGACGAGGTCGTCACCAGTGCGCACGTACGCCACTTCGACCTGCCCCTGAACGCGGGCCGCTTCGCGCTGATCACGCTCGACAACGGGCACGACCACACCAAGCCGACCACCCTCGGCCCGCAGTCGCTGGCGAACATCGACGCCGCCATCGACCAGGTCGAGAAGGAGGCCGCGGACGGCGAGATCGTCGGCGTCGGCGTGACCGGCAAGCCGTTCATCTTCGCCGTCGGCGCCGACCTCAAGGGCGTCGAGCTGCTCAAGCGGCACGAGGACGCGCTCGCCATCGGCAAGGGCGGCCACGACGTCTTCAAGCGGCTGTCGAAGCTGGCCGTCCCCACCTTCGCGTACTACAACGGCGCGGCCATGGGCGGCGGCGTGGAGATCGGCCTGCACTGCACCTACCGCACGGTGTCCGCGGCCCTCCCGGCGTTCTCGCTGCCCGAGGTCTTCCTCGGTCTGGTGCCCGGCTGGGGCGGCTGCACGCTGCTGCCGAACCTGATCGGCGCCGACAAGGCCGTCTCGGTCATCATCGAGAACAGCCTCAACCAGAACAAGCAGCTCAAGGGCAAGCAGGTCCACGAGCTCGGGATCGCCGACGCGCTGTTCGAGGGCGCCGACTTCCTGGAGCAGTCGCTGATCTGGACGGCGTCCGTCCTCAAGGGCGAGATCGTCGTCGAGCGCCCGGTGATCGACCGCGGCGAGGCTTGGGACCAGGCCGTCGCCAAGGGCCGCTTCGTCGCGGACTCCAAGGTGCACGGCGCGGCCCCGGCCGCCTACCGCGCCCTGGACATCATCGCCGCCGCCAAGAACGGTGAGCTCCAGCAGGGCTACGACGCCGAGGACAAGGCGCTCGCCGACCTCATCATGGGCGGCGAACTGCGCGCCGGCATCTACGCGTTCAACCTGGTGCAGAAGCGCGGCAAGCGGCCGGCCGGCGCGCCGGACAAGTCGCTGGCCCGCCCGGTCACCAAGGTGGGCGTGGTCGGCGCCGGCCTGATGGCCAGCCAGCTCGCCCTGCTCTTCCTGCGCCGCCTGGAGGTCCCGGTCGTCCTCACGGACATCGACCAGGAGCGCGTCGACAAGGGTGTGGGCTACGTCCACGCCGAGATCGACAAGCTGCTCGCCAAGGGCCGCGTCAACCAGGACAAGGCCAACCGCCTGAAGGCCCTCGTCACGGGCGTCCTGGACAAGGCGGAAGGCTTCGCGGACGCGGACTTCATCATCGAGGCCGTGTTCGAGGAGATCGGCGTCAAGCAGCAGGTGTTCGCGGAGGTCGAGGCGGTCGCCCCGGCGCACGCGATCCTCGCCACCAACACCTCCTCCCTCTCCGTCACGGAGATGGCGTCGAAGCTGAAGAACCCCGAGCGGGTCGTCGGCTTCCACTTCTTCAACCCCGTGGCCGTCCTCCCGCTCCTGGAGATCGTCCGCGGCGAGCAGACCGACGACGCCTCCCTGGCGACCGCGTTCGCGGTGGCCAAGAAGCTGAAGAAGACCGCGGTCCTGGTCAAGGACGCCCCGGCGTTCGTGGTCAACCGCATCCTGACCCGCTTCATGGGCGAGATCCAGAACGTCATCGACGAGGGCACCCCGGTCGAGGTCGCGGAGAAGGCGGTCGAGCCGCTGGGCCTGCCGATGTCTCCCCTGGTCCTCCTCGAGCTGGTCGGCCCGGCGATCGGCCTGCACGTCTCCGAGACGCTCCACCGGGCGTTCCCGGACCGCTTCACGGTCTCCGAGAACCTCGCCGCCGTCGTCAAGGCGGGCAAGCGCGGCTTCTACGTCTACGACAGCGGCAAGCCGGAGCTGGACCCGGAGGTCGCCGCGCTGCTGAAGCAGGGCGACACGGTGCTGACCGAGGAGCAGGTCCGCGACCGCGTCCTGGACGCGGTGGCCCAGGAGATCGGCCTGATGCTCGACGAGGGCGTCGTCGCCGAGGCCCAGGACGTCGACCTGTGCCTGATCACCGGCGCCGGCTGGCCCTTCCACCTGGGCGGCATCACTCCGTACCTGGACCGCGAGGGCGTCTCCGAGCGCGTCAACGGCAAGAAGTTCCTGGCCCCGGGCGTGGCGTCGGTCCCCGCGTAACCGCCGCACACCCCTGAGGAGGGCCTCCGCCACACGGCGGAGGCCCTCCTTCGTCTCCTCATGCCTCCCGCCACGCCTCCAGCGCGAGGCCCGGCTCGTCCTTGCGGCGGGTGAGCAGCAGACTCCCGGTGGACGGGGACGACGTAGCCGCCACCACACGGCCGTCCTCGTCCACGGCGGGCGACACCCCGGCGTCCTCGGGGAGCAGCGGCCCGGACTCCGCCCACCAGGCGCCGGCCGACTCCTGCTCGGTCGGGTACGCGGCGAAAGCCACCCGGCCGCTCGCCGAACGCTGGGCGAGCAACGTGCAGTCGTACCCGTCGAGTTCGCAGCGGACGGCCCGGACCGGGCCGGGGCCCGCGGAGGGCAGCAGGGCGGCCGGCTTGGAGCCAGGACGCCAGGCGCACAGGTCACCCGAATCATCGGTGTAAAAAAGGGTCGTGCTCTCCGCGGAGGTCGCCAGCGCGTACAGGGTGCCCGGACGGACCGGCGTCTCCAGCGCCTCCTGGAGGACCGGCCGCGCGCCCGGCTCCTCCTGCCGCCAGTGCAGGATGCCGCCGGGCACGGCCGCGTACAGCTCCACCCGCCCCGACTCCCCCGTCACCGCCGCCAACCCGTCCCGCACATCAGCGCCCTTGAGGTCCCGCCAGGGGTCCCAGCCGCCCTTCTCCTTCTGGGCGACCATGCTCACCCCGCCGCCCCCGTTCCGCACGAAGACGTGGCCCCGGCCCTGCGCGTCGACCGCCACGGCGGGCGTGCCGGTGACAGCGCCCTTCTTGTTGGGGTGGCCGACCGGAACCCAGTCGAGGGCGGCGAGCAGCGGCCGGAAGTGGGTGGAGTGGACGAGGCCCGCCTCGCCGGAGACGGTGGGCCGCCACGCGGCCAAATGGGCGTACCGGTCGGGTCCCTGGCCGACGGCGCACGAGCCGAGCAGTCTCTGCTCCCCGCCGATCCTCCGGGCGGCCGCCCACGGGCCGCCGGGTGCGCTTTCCGCCCGGCACAGGACGGCGTCGTCCACGCGCAGATAGACACTGAGCCGGCCGTCACGGCCGCGCAAGAGCCAGTCGCCGTTCACCGGTTCACTCTAAGCGGGCGGCCCCCCGGGCGGGTACCGGCCGGTCGAACGGGCAGGCTGGGGCCTGGCAAAACGCAGACCCGGAAAGGGAAACCGACATGACCGACAAGCTGACCGTGAGCGTCCTCGGCACGGGCATCATGGGGGCCGCGATGGCCCGCAACCTCGCCCGCGCGGGCCACACCGTCCGCGTCTGGAACCGCACCCGCGCCAAGGCCGAGCCGCTCGCCGCCGACGGCGCGCAGGTCGCCGACAGCCCCGCCGAGGCGGTGCGGGGCGCCGACGTGGTGCTGACGATCCTGTACGACGGTCCGGCCGCCCTGGACGTCATGCGCGACGCCGCCGAGGCGCTGCGGCCCGGCGCCGCCTGGGTGCAGTCGACCACCGCCGGCATCGAGGCGACCGGCGAACTGGCCGCCTTCGCCCGTGAGCACGGCCTGCTGTTCTACGACGCCCCGGTGCTCGGCACCCGCCAGCCCGCGGAGGCGGGCCAGTTGACCGTACTGGCCGCCGGGCCCGCCGAGGGGCGGGCGGCGGTGCAGCCGGTGTTCGACGCGGTGGGCGCCCGCACGGTGTGGACCGGGGAGGACGGCGCGGACGGCAGCGCGTCCCGGCTGAAGCTGGTCGCCAACAGCTGGGTGCTCGCGGCCACCGCCGCGGCCGGCGAGGTGCTGGCGCTGGCGCAGGCCCTCGACGTCGACCCGCAGCGGTTCTTCGACCTGATCGCCGGCGGCCCTCTCGACATGGGCTACCTGCACGCCAAGACCAACCTGGTGCTGAACGACCAGCTGACCCCCGCCCAGTTCGCGGTGGTCACCGCGGCCAAGGACGCGCGGCTGATCGTCGAGGCGGGGCGGCAGAACGGCGTACGCCTGGACGTCGCCGCCGCGAGCGCCGAGCGCCTGGAGCGCGCCGCGGCACAGGGCCACGGCGACGAGGACATGGTGGCGGCGTACTTCGCCAGCTTCGACGCCGACTGACCTGTCACCCTTGCCGCATGGACGAGGAACTCCCCCTGCTGGTGATCGTCGACGGCGCGAACGTGGTCGGGTCGGTGCCCGACGGCTGGTGGCGGGACCGGCGGGGAGCCGCTGAACGTCTACGGGACCGGCTGGCGTCGGACGGCCTGCCGGGCCGCTCCGGCCCGCTGGAACTGGTCCTCGTCGTCGAGGGCGCGGCACGGGGCGTGGAGGCCGTACCGGGCGTACGGGTGGAGTCCGCACCCGGCAGCGGCGACGACCACATCGTCGCCCTGACCGCCCGGGCCGCCGACCGCCCGGTCCTGGTCGTCACGGCAGACCGCGAACTGCGCCGCCGGGTCACCGAACTGGGCGCCGAAGTAACCGGCCCCCGCTCGGTCCGCCCAACCTGACAAAGCACCACCCGCACCCGCACACAACGCCCAGCCGATGGTGCAACCCGCACCCGCACACAACGGCGAAGCACACCCAGCCGATGGCGCAACCCGCGACCGCGCACGACGGCGAAGCGCGCCGGCCGATAGCGCAACCCACACCCGCGCACGACGGCGAAGCGCGCCGGGCGATGGCGCGACCCGCGGCCGCCGACGGCGGGAAGGGGACGGGACGGGGGTGTTCGCCCGCAGCGGTTGGCGCGTCAACGCCAGTACCTCTCCAACGCCCGATTCCGCGCCGTTCCGAGGACGGACACCCCCGTCCCGGCCCCGACCCACCCCCCACCGCACGCGCTACGCGCACCCCCACCGAACCGCGACAGGCCGCCGCAGGCACTGGCGCGCCCGGCGACGAGAGCCTCACCCCCCGTTGCCGGAGAGCTGCCCGTCGGCCTCCGCCGCCTGCTCGCGGCCGAGGCGGCTGTGGGTGCGGCCGTAGAGGAAGTACACGAAGAAGCCGATCACCATCCACACCGCGAACCGCAGCCACGTCTCGGCAGGCAGGTTCAGCATCAGCCACAGCGAGGCGCACACCGACAGGATCGGCAGGAACGGCACCCACGGCGTCCGGAACGAGCGGTGCAGGTCCGGCCGGGTCCGGCGCAGGATGATGACGCTGAGCGCGACCACGACGAACGCGAACAGCGTGCCGATGTTCACCAGCTCGGCGAGTTCGCTGAGGCTGGTGAAGCCCGCGATGACCGCGATGAGGACGCCGAGCAGGATGGTCGGCCGGTGCGGGGTGCGGAAGCGCGGGTGCACGTGGGAGAAGAACCGCGGCAGCAGCCCGTCGCGGCTCATGGCGAAGAACACCCGGGTCTGGCCGAGCAGCAGGATCATGCAGACGGTGGTGAGACCGACGGCGGCGCCGAAGCTGATCACGCCCGCGTACCAAGGGTGCCCGATGGCCTTGAAGGCGTCGGCGAGCGGGGCGTCCACGGACAGCTTGCTGTACTTCTGCATGCCGGTGACGACGATGGACACCGCGACGTACAGGGCGGTGCAGATGAACAGCGAGCCGAGGATGCCGCGGGGCATGTCGCGCTGCGGGTGCCGGGTCTCCTCGGCGGCCGTGGCCACGATGTCGAAGCCGATGAAGGCGAAGAAGACGACGGATGCGGCGGTGAAGATGCCCATCACGCCGAAGTTGGAGGGGGCCCAGCCGAACATCAGCTGGATCAGGGGGGCCTTGATGTTGCCGCCCGCCTCGCCCGGCTGCGCCTTCGGGACGAACGGGTCGTAGTTGCCGCTGTCGATGAAGAAGGCGCCCGCGATGATGACGAGGAGGACGACCGTCACCTTGATCGCGACGACGACCGTGGTGACCCGCGCGGACAGCTTCATGCCGACCACCAGGATGGCCGTGAGCACCAGCACCAGCGCGGCGGCGAGGATGTCGAAGCCGAAGCCGTGGGCGCCGTCCCGGCCGGACAGGTACTCGGGCATGTGCCAGCCCGCGTTGTCCAGCAGCGAGCGGACGTAGCCGGACCAGCCGACGGCCACCACCGCCGTGCCGAGCGCGAACTCCAGGACCAGGTCCCAGCCGATGGTCCAGGCGGGCAGTTCGCCGAGGGAGGCGTAGGAGAAGGTGTACGCGGACCCGGCCACCGGCACGCTGGAGGCGAACTCCGCGTAGCACAGCGCGGCCAGCCCGCAGACCACGCCGGCCACCACGAACGACAGGGACACCGCGGGGCCCGCGTTGTTCTTGGCGACCGTGCCGGTGAGCACGAAGATGCCCGTGCCGATGATGACGCCGACGCCGAAGACCGTCAGGTCGAGGGCGGACAGGGTTTTCCTGAGCGCGTGCTCCGGTTCCTCCGTGTCCCGGATGGACTGCTCGACCTTCTTCGTCCGGAAGAGGTTGCTGCTCACGGGCGTACCTCCCACGCTCGTCGTCCTCGACATGATCGAGAGGGGGCGTGGTACGTGTGCCCCGGCGCGGCCGGTTTTCACGCGTACGGGCCGATGTCCCCACCGGGAAGGTGGTGACATCGGCCCGTACGGACGCGGGCGGTGGCGTCAGTCGCGCCCCGGCGTCACGGAGCGCCGGCGTCAGTCGCGCCCCGGCTCACGGAGCGCCGGCGTCAGTCGCGCCCCGGCTCACGGAGCGCCGGCGTCAGTCGCGCGCGGGCTCCACGGAGTCGACCCGGTCGCCCGTACGGTCGAACCGGCCGTCCAGCTTGGAGACCAGACCGGTGACCTGACGGGCGATGTCCGGCGCGGTGAGGCCGATCTCGGCCATGACCTCGGCGCGGGAGGCGTGGTCGAGGAAGCGCGGCGGGATACCGAAGTCGCGCAGCGGCACGTCCACGCCCGCGTCGCGCAGGGCCTGGGCGATCGCCGAGCCGACACCGCCGGCGCGGGAGTTGTCCTCGACGGTGACGACGACGCGGTGGCGCTCCGCGAGCGGGGCCATGGCCTCGTCGACCGGCTTGACCCAGCGCGGGTCGACGACGGTGGTGGAGATGCCCTGCTTGTCGAGGAGCGCGGCGATCTCCAGGCACATCGGCGCCAGGGCGCCCACGGAGACCAGCAGCACGTCCGGGGTCCGGGTGCCGGGTTCGCGCAGCACGTCCATGCCGCCCACGCGGCCCACGGCGGGTACGGCGGGGCCGACGGCGCCCTTGGAGAAACGGACCACGGTGGGCGCGTCGTCGACCTCGACGGCCTCGCGCAGCTGGGCGCGGACCTGGTCGGCGTCGCGCGGGGCGGCGAGCCGGAGGCCCGGCACGACCTGGAGGATCGACATGTCCCACATGCCGTTGTGGGAGGCGCCGTCGGTGCCGGTGACGCCGGCCCGGTCCAGGACGAAGGTCACCCCGCACTTGTGCAGGGCGACGTCCATCAGGACCTGGTCGAAGGCACGGTTGAGGAAGGTGGCGTAGACGGCGAAGACGGGGTGCAGCCCGCCGTGCGCCAGGCCCGCGGCGGACACGGCGCCGTGCTGCTCGGCGATGCCGACGTCGAAGACCCGGTCGGGGAAGGCCTTGGCGAACTTGTCGAGGCCGACCGGCTGGAGCATCGCGGCGGTGATGGCGACGATGTCCTCGCGCTCCTTGCCGAGAGCGACCAT
Source organism: Streptomyces sp. NPDC031340 (assembly GCF_055569945.1). NCBI lineage: Bacteria > Bacillati > Actinomycetota > Actinomycetes > Kitasatosporales > Streptomycetaceae > Streptomyces > Streptomyces sp. NPDC031340. Next base: position 52,429 of record NZ_JBVIIE010000016.1, on the reverse strand, counting down.
CTCCTCGCCGAAGACGGACGTCCAGTCGGCGCCGGAGGTCGCGATGGGCAGGCCGGTGTCGGGGTGGATCTTGCCGACGGCGTGGAAGCGGTCCGCCTCGTCCTGGAGGGCGGGCTGGTAGCCGCGGCCCTTCTCGGTGAGGCAGTGCACGATGACGGGCCCGCCGAAGCGCTTGGCACGCGCCAGCGCGGACTCCAGGGCCTCGATGTCGTGGCCGTCGATCGGGCCGACGTACTTCAGGCCGAGGTCCTCGAACATGCCCTGCGGGGCGATGAAGTCCTTCAGGCCCTTCTTGGCGCCGTGCAGGGTCTCGTACAGCGGCTTGCCGACGACCGGGGTGCGGTCGAGGATCTCCTTGGTGCGGGTGAGGAAGCGCTCGTAGCCGTCGGTCGTCCGCAGCGTGGCCAGGTGGTTGGCGAGGCCGCCGATGGTCGGGGCGTACGAGCGCTCGTTGTCGTTGACGACGATGACCAGCGGGCGGTCCTTGGCCTCGGCGATGTTGTTCAGCGCCTCCCAGGCCATGCCGCCGGTCAGCGCGCCGTCACCGATCACCGCGACGACGTGGTCGTCGCGGCCGAGGATCTGGTTGGCCTTGGCCAGGCCGTCGGCCCAGCCCAGCACCGTGGAGGCGTGGCTGTTCTCGATGACGTCGTGCTCGGACTCGGCCTGCGAGGGGTAGCCGGACAGGCCGCCCTTCATCTTCAGCCGGGAGAAGTCCTGCCGGCCGGTCAGCAGCTTGTGCACGTAGGACTGGTGGCCCGTGTCCCAGAGCACCTTGTCCTTCGGGGAGTCGAAGACGCGGTGCAGGGCGATGGTCAGCTCGACCACACCGAGGTTGGGGCCGAGGTGGCCGCCGGTCTTGGAGACGGCGTCGACGAGGAATGTCCGGATCTCCTCTGCCAGCTGGTCCAGCTGCTCCAGGCTGAGCCGGTCCAGATCGCGCGGTCCCCTGATGCGGGTCAGCAGCGGCACCCGTTCCTCCTTGCGGTAGAGCTGATCGAGCTGTTGCCGGGCGTGTCGAGTCTAGTGTTCCGCCGTTGCGGCCGGGCTCCGGGCGGTGCGTCGTAGGTCACGCGTTCGGCAGTACCCATGATCGGACCGTCCTACGACACGACTGTGCCCGGCGCCGCCGTCGGCGCCGGGCACAGAGCGTTGCGGGGACGTTACGCCCGTCCGGCCGTCTTCTGCGTCTTGCGGGTGACCGAGTCGATCACGACCGTGGTGAGCAGCACCGCCGCGGTGATCATGTACTTCACCGGCTCGGCGATGGACTCCAGCTGGAGGCCGTACTGGATGGAGACGATCACCAGGACGCCCAGCAGGGCGTTCCAGGTGCGGCCGCGGCCGCCGAACAGCGAGGTGCCGCCGATGACCGCGGCGGCGATCGCGTTCATCAGCAGGTCGCCGGCGCCGGCGCTCTGGTTGGCCGACGCGATCTTCGAGGCCAGGAACAGGCCGCCGACGGCCGCGAAGCCGCCGGAGATCGCGAAGACCGAGATCCGGATCGCGGTGACGTTGATGCCCGCGCGCCGCGAGGCCTCGACGCTGCCGCCGAGCGCGAAGATCTTGCGGCCGTAGGCGGTGCGGCGCAGCACGAAGTCGGTGCCGATCAGGAAGACCAGGAAGATCACCGTGGCCAGCGGCAGGCCCTTGTACTGGTTGTACATCGCGGCCGCGGCGAAGGAGACCACGGCCAGCAGCACCGTGCGCAGGATCGTGTCGCTGAGCGGCCGGGACGGGATGCCCGCGGCCTCCCGGCGCCGGTTGCCCAGGAACGAGGAGATGAAGAACACCGCGACCACGGCGACGGCGAGCCCGTAGGCGGCGGCCACGTCGGAGAAGAAGTACGTGGTCAGCTTGCCGATCAGGCCGTCGCTGTCGAGGTTGATCGTGCCGTTCTCGCCCAGGATCTTGAGCATGAAGCCGAGCCAGAACAGCAGGCCGGCCAGGGTCACCGCGAAGGCGGGGGCGCCGAGCACCGCGAAGAAGAACCCGTGCAGCGCGCCGATGGCCGCGCCGGCGGCGACGGCGATGAGCACGGCGGCCCACTCGGGCCAGCCCTGGTTGACGGCGAGGACGGCGGCGATGGCGCTGGCCGCGCCGCTGACCGAGCCGACGGACAGGTCGATCTCGCCGAGCAGCAGCACGAAGACGATGCCGACGGAGATCATGCCCGTGCCGACCATCGTGACGGTGATGTCACTGAGGTTCTGCGCGGACAGGAACTGGGAGTTCAGGCTCTGGAAGATGACGCAGATGGCGATCAGGCCGATGACGACCGGGATGGAGCCCAGCTCGCCGGTCTTCATCTTGCGCTTGAACTCGCCGATGTAGCCCGTCAGTCCCTGCTCGCGCACGAGCAGCCGCGGGTCGACCGCGGTCACCGCGGCCGCGGCGGCCTCGGGGTTCTCGACGACGGGTGCGTCCTTGGCGGTCGCGGAGGTCTTGTCGACGCTCACTGGGAAACCTCCCCGTTCGTGCTGGTGGCGCGGGCCGCACGCCGGGTCACGGCGTTGTCGGTGGCGCCGGTGATGGCGGAGATGATCTCCTCCTGGGAGGTGGTCTTCACCTCGAAGACGCCGTTGTTGCGGCCCAGACGCAGCACGGCGACCTTGTCCGCCACGGCCTTGACGTCGGCCATGTTGTGGCTGATGAGGATGACGGCGTGGCCGCGCTCGCGCAGCCGCTCCACCAGGTCGAGGACCTGGGCGGTCTGCTCGACGCCGAGCGCCGCGGTGGGCTCGTCGAGGATGACCAGCTTCGGCTCGCCGAGCATGGAGCGGGCGATGGCGACCGTCTGGCGCTGACCGCCGGACAGCGAGGCGATCGGGATGCGCACGCTCGGGATGCGGATGGACAGCGTCCGCAGCAGTTCCTGGGAGCGGCGCTCCATCTCGACCTCGTCGAGGACGCCCCACTTCCGCAGCTCACGGCCGAGGAAGAGGTTGCCGACGACGTCGATGTTGTCGCACAGCGCGAGGTCCTGGTAGACGGTCGCGATGCCCAGGGCCTGGGCGTCGTGCGGCCGGTTGATCTGGACGGCCTTGCCGTCCCATTCGATGACACCCTCATCGATGGGGTGCACGCCGGCGATCGTCTTGACCAGCGTGGACTTTCCGGCGCCGTTGTCGCCCACCAGGGCGACCACTTCACCGGCGTGGACCTCAAGCTCTACGTCGGTGAGCGCCTGAACGGCACCGAACCGCTTGGAGACCCCGCGCAACGCCAGCACGGGCGTAGCGGACACGTGAACCATCTCCTTCGCCGCCTGACCCGGCGGAAGGTTGTGCAGAAAGTGGGGGGGGGGCTTGTTCCGTCCGGCGCCCCGCACTAGCTGCGGGGCTGGTGGACACGGGGCGCCGGACGAGCCTGGGGCGTCACGTCCCGTACGGGAATTCAAGGACGAATTCCCGTATCTGGGAAGGGACCTGCGACTGCTTACTCGAGGCCGATCTTCTTGCAGGCCGCGGCGTACTTGCCGGCGCAGATCTCGGACACGCTGTAGACGCCGTCCTTGACGACGGTGTCCTTGATGTTGTCCTTGGTCAGCGAGGTGACCGGGACCAGGACCGACGGGACGTCGGTGGCGCTGCCGCTGGAGACCTTGTCCTTGGCGATGGAGTCCAGGGACTCGCCCTTGGCGAGCGCGACGGCCATCTCGGCGGCCGCGTCGGCCTCCGGTGCGTACGGCTTGTAAACGCTCATGTACTGCTCACCCGCGACGATGCGCTGCACACCGGCGAGCTCCGCGTCCTGGCCGGTGACCGGCACGGAGAGGCCGGCCGCCTTCAGGGCGGTGATGATACCGCCGGCCATGCCGTCGTTGGCGGAGTAGACGCCCGCGATGTTCTTGGCGCCGACCGCGGAGATCGCGGCCTCCATCTCGGAGTTGGCGTTGTCCGGCGACCACTCCTTGGTGTCGTACTCCTTGGCGATGGTGACCTTGCCGTCGAGGACGGAGTGCGCGCCCTTCTTGAACTGGGCGGCGTTCGGGTCGGTGACGGAGCCGTTGACCATGACGATCTTGGAGGACTTGGTGGCCTTGCTGCCCAGCGCCGTCAGCAGGGCCTCGCCCTGGGTCTTGCCGACCTCCTCGTTGTCGAACGAGGTGTAGGCGCTGATCGGGCCCTCGGCGAGGCGGTCGTAGGCGACGACCTTGATGCCGGCGTCCTTGGCCTTCTGAACGGAGTTCTTGATGGCCTTGGCGTCCACCGCGTCCAGGATCAGCACGTCCACCTTGTTGGTGATCATCGTGTCGACCTGCTGGGCCTGGAGGCTGGCGTCCTGGCGGGCGTTGTTGTACTGGATCGTCGCCTTGTTGTTCGTCAGCTCCTTGATCTTCTTCTCGATCAGCGGGCGGTCGAACTTCTCGTACCGGGCGGTCTTGTTCTCCGGCAGGAGCAGACCGACCTTGATGTTGTCGCCCTTCGCGGCGGGCTTGGACGAGTCCGCCTTGTCGCCGGACTCCTTCGCGCTGCCACAGGCGGCGAGGGATACGGCCATCGCACCGACGGCAACGGCAACGGCGGCACGACGCATACGCGTGTTCACTTCAGAAACCTCCCTGACGAGGCCGCGTCGTTGCGGCCGAGGTGGCTGGAAGTCAACTCGGCCACACGTGCGACGTCAAGAAGTAAATCCTTAACGGGTTGGCAACGGTGCCATCCGTTATCTAAGTGAAGGCGGGCGCGGCGGCGTGCAGCGTGCCGTCCAAAAGGGTCGAATCGCCCATCTCGCTGAGTGCGAGGGCGAGCGCTCCGAGCACCTCGGCACGGCCGCCAAGTGCCCCCGGAAGTATGGACAGTTGGCGCGCCGCGCTGGGGATCGCGTAGCGCCCGACGGACTCCCTTATGGGCCCGAGAACCAGCTCGCCGGCCTCGGCGAGATCACCGCCCAGGACCACCCGGCTCGGGTTCAACAGGTTGCAGAGGTTGGCGACTCCACTGCCGATGTGACGGCCGACGTCGGCGATCACCCGACGGCAGCCCGGATCCCCTTCCCGGGCCAGCCGCACGACGCCTTCCATCGTCAGGTCGGTGCCGTGACTGGGCTGGAGCAGGGGCAGCACATAGCGTGCGGCCGTGAAGGTCTCCAGGCAGCCCCGGTTGCCGCAGCGGCAGACCGGGCCGGACTCATCAAGTGTAATATGCCCTATTTCTCCGGCCGTGCCCCCGGGCCCGCGGTAGATCTTCCCGTCGATCACGAGTCCCGCGCCGACGCCGCTGGCGACCTTGATGTACGCCAGGTCGCGCACCCCTCGCCCGGCGCCCCAGACCAGCTCGCCGAGGGCGCCGAGGTTGGCGTCGTTGTCCACGTGCACCGGCACGCCGAGCCGCCCCCGCAGCTCCTCGGCGGGCCTGGTGCCGCCCCAGCCGGGCAGGATCGCGGTCGAGCCCAGGGTGCCGGACTCGACGTCGATCGGGCCGGGCACGCCGAGACCCACCCCGGCGATCTTGGACCGGTCGACCCCGGTCGCCGCGATCAGGCGGTCGACCAGTTCCTCCGCCCGGTCGAAGCCCTGGTCCGAGGACGCGTCCACGTCCAGTGGCTCGGACTCCTCGGCCAGCACCTGATGGGCGAGGTTCCCGACCGCGACCCGCAGATGCGTGTGCCCGAAGTCCACGCCTATGACAATGCCGGCGTCCCCGCTCAGCGAGACGCTGCGGGCCCGGCGGCCACCCGCCGAGGTGGGCGTGACCTCGACCGTTCCGCCGTCCTTGAGTTCGCGGACGATGTTGGAGACCGTCGCCGCGGACAGCCCCGTGGTCCTCGCGATCTCCGCCTGCGTGAGCGACCCGGCCAGCCGCACGGCGCGTACGACCCGCTCCAGGTTGGCTCGGTGCAGCGACGACTGCGACCCTGGAGTCTCCACGACGACCTCCTGCGCACGGGGCCGCTTCGATGAGACCCCGTCTATGTCCAACTAGTGAACTCTAAGCTGAGCCGTTCGGGTCGCCTCCCGTCAAGAGGTTGAACCGTTTCGGGGTGCATGCAGACATAACCGCGCGCCCCGCCCCGGCCCGGGAACGGCGCGCGGTCGGCCGGCTGCGCAGCGCTACTTCAGCGTGGCCGACGTCAGACCCGCCTGCACCTGACGCTGGAAGGACAGGTACACCACCAGCATAGGAACCATCGCGATGGTCACGCCCGCGAAGAGGACGGGCAGGTCGGAGGCGTAGCCCTGCTGCTGTTGCAGCTGGATGAGGCCCTGGGTGAGGACGTAGCGCTCGGGGTCGTCGCCGCTTTGCGGCTGCATCAGGACCGTCGGCAGGATGAACTGGTTCCACTGGCCGAGCGTGTTGAAGATCCCCACGCTGATCAGCCCCGGCTTCGCCATCGGCAGCATGACCTGGAAGAAGGTCCGGGTGTGCGAGGCCCCGTCCAGGATCGCCGCCTCGAACACCGCCGTAGGCAGGGTCCGGAAGAAGGCGTGCATGAAGAACACCGTAAACGGCATCGAGTAGGCGATGTAGACCAGGACGAGGCCCTGGTAGGTGTTGAGCATGTCCAGCCGCTTGACCATGAAGAACAGCGGGACGAGGGCCAGGAACACCGGGAACATGGCGCCGGCGACGAAGAAGTAGTACAGCAGCCGGTTGCCCCAGAACCGGTAGCGGGCCAGCACGTACGCGGCCATGGAGCCGAACAGCATCGTCAGCGGCACGGAGAAGACCAGCACGATGACGGTGTTGAGGAAGTAGTCGCCGATGCCCTTGTCCCAGGCGCGCCGGAACACGTCGAAGGTCCAGTTCTCGGGCAGGCCGAAGGCCGAGCCGCCGATCTGGGCGTCGGTCTTGAAGGAGCTGAGCACCAGCCACAGCAGCGGCAGCACGATCAGCAGGGCCCACAGCGCCAGGAAGCCGTGCGAGAAGACGTTCAGGACGACGCCTTCGCCGCTCCGGCCGGCGGGGCGGGCGGGGGCCTCGGCGGCGCTCGGCCGCGGCTGGGGGGTGCCGCCCCGGGGGGCGGTCTCCTTGAGGGGTGCGCTCATCGTCGTATCTCCCGCTCAGAACTCGACGCGGTCGCGGCGGGTGGCGCGCAGCATGACCACGGACAGGACCAGGGTGAGCAGCAGCATGACGACGCCCATGGCACAGGCGTAGCCGCTCTTGCCGAAGTACTGGAAGTTGCGCATCATCACCGTCGACATCACGTCGCTGTGATGGTCGGGGCCGCCGCCGTAGGCGCCCATGTTCTGGGTCATGGAGGACACCAGGACGAACATGTCCATCGCGACGATGCCCAGGTAGACCCAGGCGGTCTGCACGGTGTCCCACAGCAGCGGCAGGGTGATGCGGAAGAAGGACTGGCCGCGGCCGGCGCCGTCGATGAGGGCGGCCTCGTAGACGTCCTTCGGGATGGACTGCATGGCGGCCGAGAACAGCACCAGGTAGAAGCCGACGCCGTGCCAGACCACCGCGATGATCAGCGCCCACAGCACCATGTCGGGCTCGTTGAGCCATTCCACCGGGTTGTTCGCATCGACCAGGCCGGCCTTGATCAGGAAACCGTTGAGCAGGCCGCCGCCGTCGCTGCGGTACACCGTGTTGAACAGCACCGCGACGATCGCCAGCGACAGCACCTGCGGGAAGAAGTAGACGACTTTGTAGAACCGGGATCCGGCGACGCCCTGGACTCCGCCGGCCCTGCCGCGTCCGCCCGCGTTCACCATGAACGCGAAGAACAGGGCGAGCAGTATGGTGATCACCGGGATGAAGATCAGGAACAGGATGTTGTGCCAGATGGCCTGCAGGAAGACGTCGTCCTTCAGCAGCGCCCGGTAGTTGTCGAGGCCGACGAACCTGAAGGTCTGCGACTGTCCTTTCCAGTCGGTCAGCGAATAGCCGAACGTCTGGATGTACGGCCAGATCACGAAGATCAGATAGAGCGCCACGGGGACGAAGAGGAATCCCGCGACAAACCTGTACTGCCCTTTGCGCATTGGCGTTTCCTGCCCCTGGTGTCCTGCCCCGGGCCGGATCGCTCCGGCCCGGGACACGGCGTCGCGGTCAGTCCCGGTGGTTCTTCTTGGAGGACGGGTCCTTGGCCTGCTTGTCGACCGCAGCCTGACAGCGTTTCAGCCATTCCTTCGGCTGGATGCGCTTGGCCATCAGCTCGTTGGACGCGGCCTCGATGGCGGCCCCCATCTCGCTGTACCACTCGGTGTACAGGTAGCGGAAGGTGTTGTCACCGGCCGCCTTGGACGCCTCGACCGTGGACTGGGTGCCGGGGCGCAGCTTGACGCTCGGATCGACGCCGTCCTTGAGGATGGTCAGCGAGTTGGCCTCCTTGGCGAACAGCGTCGACCACTCCTTGGAGAGCATGCGCCGCATGAACTCCTTGGCCCCGGCGAGGTTCTTGGCCTTCGCGGGGATGATGAAGGGCTCGCCGGAGCCGGCCCGGATCGCCTCGAACGGCAGCTCGCTGTCCGGCAGCAGCGGCATCGGCAGGAACTTCATGTCGAAGTCGGCCGGCGTCTGCTTCAGCTGCTCGTTCTCCAGCCAGGAGCCGCAGGTGATGAAGGCGGCCTTGTACTGGTTCCAGCGGGTCTGCGACTCGGTGTGGGTCAGGCCGTTGGTGCCGGGCATCAACAGGCCCTTCTCGACGACCTCGTAGATCGCCTCGACGCCCGCCTGGGCCGCGTCGGAGCCCACGAACGCCTTGGGGTCGAGGTTGTCGATCGCCTTCATGGCCTCCAGACCGCCCTTCTTGGCGATCATGTCCATGATGGCGACGTTGATGTAGTACGGGTACTTGCCCTGGTGGGCCAGGCCGCCGATGCCCTGCTTCTTGGCGTCCTGGCAGATGGCGATGAACTCGTCCCAGGTCTTGGGCGCCTCCCAGCCCTTGTCCTTGAAAAGCTTGCCGGAGTACCACAGGCCCCAGACGGTGTAGATGTAGTTGAGGGCGACGATCTTGCCCTCCTGCATGCCCGCGTCCAGGGTGCCGGGGATGATCATGTCCCGGACCTTCTTGGACGGGTCGTCGACCGAGGGCGCGTCGAGCACCGGCGCGAGGTCCAGCAACTGGCCGTTCTTGTACAGGACGTCGACCTTGATCTGCTGGGCACCGGAGTCGTCCACGATGTCCGGCGGGTTGCCCGCGTTGAAGCGGGGCTGGAGCTTGCCGGTGATCTCCTGCGTGCCGGTGTGGGTGGAGGTGATGCCGAGCTTCTGCTGGTAGTTCGCCTCCCACGCCTTGGCGTAGTCGTCGCCGTAGCCGCCCTTGAAGATGACGACGTCGAGCTTGCTGCCCTTCTGCACTCCGAAGGGGTTGGACTTCGAGGTCTTGCCCTGGCTGGAGTCGCCGTCGTCGTCACCCCCGCCGCCGCTCGCGCACGCGGACAGCAGGCTCATCGCGGGTACGGAGACCAGTCCGAGCGCGGCGGACCGCTTGATCAGATCGCGGCGTCCCACACCCGATGTGCCGGTGCTGTCGGTGCCGTGGTTCTCGGCGGAAGTGGATCCCATGCTCAAGTCCTCGCCTTCTCCAGGACTCAGGCGGTGAACCGGATCCTCCCCGGCACCGCGGTCAGGTCAAGCAGGGTCGTGCAGGAAGTGCGGATCGGATGAATCGCCGACAGGTATAGTCCATTTCTGGTGGGCGGATCAAGATCGAATGCAAGGTTCGTCAATGGTCTTATCCGAGTTGAGACCTCGAGGAAATACGCACCCCCGGTGGGCGCGTCGCCGGAAAAATCCACGACATAGGCCCCGAATGCCACAGGCAACGCCCTTGACATCACTGATCACTTACTTGCCGTCGGCCTTTGCGTGACGCGTTGACAACGTTGTCGCAGACTGCGGGGAAGGCACTCGCGAACGCACCGGGGAAGTCGGTAGGGGCGGGGTCCTGCGGTCGGACGAGCTGCCGGACCGAGGGCCGCGCGCGGGCGCCGGCAGACGCGTGCGTGCCCCCGGCCCACCGCGAGGTGCTTGCGCCGGCACACGCGTGCGTGCCCCCGGCCCACCGCGAGGTGCTTGGGCCGGGGGCACGCCTGTGCGGCCCCGGCGAGGCTGTGCCGGGGCGCCGGGAGCCGCCTTCTCAGGGCCGGCCGGAGCCGCCCTCCGGGGCCGCCGGAGCGGGCCGCCGGGAGCCGCCTTCAGGGGTCGGTCTGAGCGGGCGTCCGGGGCGGCCGTCCGGGACAGTCCTGAGCGGCCGTAACGGGCAGCCTCGATCGGCCGGCCCGGGAGCAGCCTCGATCGGCCGTCCGGGGCCGGCCGCTGCGCCGGGGCGGGCCCTAGCCGACCTGGCAGGGCAGGGTCGTCGCCGCGTCACCGCCGTCGCCGGTGACGACGTATCCGAAGGTGGTGCTCGCGCCTGGACTCAGCGAGCCGTTCCAGTCGGCGTTGTGGACCATCACGTCCTGGCCGGTGTAGGTGGCGTTGCCGTTCCACAGGCTGTCGACCTTCTGGCCGTCCGGCAGCGTCCAGTCGACCATCCAGCCCAGCATGGGCACGTCGCCGGTGTTGGTGACGGTCACCTCCGACTGGTAGCCGCCGTTCCAGGTGCCGGTGGTCTTGCGGGTGGCGGAGCAGGTGCCGGGGACCGGGTCGGTCGGGTTGCCCGGGTCGTGGATGCCCGTGACCTCGCCGTTGCCGCCGTCGAAGACCACGTCGGAGCAGGAGTAGAAGGTCTCCGCGCTGTCCGAGCGCTGCCACACCATGTAGATGATGTGCCGCCCCGACTTGCCCTCGGGGAGCTTGCCGCTCCAGGAGTAGTTGGCCTCGACCGTGCCCGGGCTGCCGTTGAGCGGCGGGTGGTCGACGGTGAGGAACGGGGTGTCCTCGAGGTCGTCCCAGGTGAGCGTCTTGGTCGGGTCGAAGCCGTCCTTGGTGACGTAGACGTAGAACCAGCCCGGGTGCGCGGCCCAGGCGTTGTACGAGAAGTCGACCGTCGCGCCCGAGGTGAGGTGGGTCAACGGCCAGTCGTTGCGCGGCAGGTTGAAGCCGGTGAAGTTCGGGTTGCCGCCGCTGCACAGTTCGCCGTCCGGCACGAAGCCGCGGGTGCGGCCGGCGCCGTCCGAGCGCAGCACCGAGAACCAGTTGTAGAACGGCGTGGTGCCGCTGATCTGCTGGGCGGCCTTGCAGGCCGGGTTGACCGGCTTGATCTCACCGGTGTCGGTGAGGCCGTCCTGCCAGCACAGGAAGGTACGGCTGCCGGGCTTCATCGGGGTGCCGTGGGCCTGTGCCGGCACGCCGGCCGTCAGCACCAGGGCCAGGGCCGGGACGGTGGCGAGCAGGGAGACCAGGACCAGGAAGAGGGCCTTGGTCCGGGTGGAGGGCGCCGATCGGCGCGCGGTCCTCTCGATTGACAGGATCATGACATTCGGATTCCTTCAGCTGCGGCCGTGTACGGGTTACGGGCGTGCGTCGATGGTCCGAGCGGACGAGGTGGGAGCGCCCCGTGGCGGCGGGTTCCGGTCCACCGTCATGGGAGCGCTCCCACCCCACCACTGGCGAAGCTAGCGGCGAGTGGCCCTGTTGTAAACGGCTGTGACACGGCGGACGTACGCGAAGGGGCGCGGGTTGCAGCGCGGTCCAGCGCGTTTCCGGCGCGCGGGCGGCGCGGGCCGTGTCCGAGCCGCCCGGTGACGGGACACGGCGCCGAGCCGTCCGGTGACGGTGACAACGGCGCGGGCCGCACCCCCGTCACCGGGGATGCGGCCCTGAACTGCCCTGTGCCGCCGCTTACTTGCGGATCAGGTTGCGCAGCACGTACTGCATGATGCCGCCGTTGCGGTAGTAGTCGGCCTCACCGGGGGTGTCGATGCGGACGACCGCGTCGAACTCGACTCCCGTGTCGGTGGTGACCTTGACCGTGCGCGGCGTGGTGCCGTCGTTCAGCTCGGTGACGCCGGTGATGGAGAAGGTCTCCTCGCCGGTCAGGCCGAGGGACTCGGCGGAGGCGCCCTCCGGGAACTGCAGCGGCAGGACGCCCATGCCGATGAGGTTCGAGCGGTGGATGCGCTCGTACGACTCGGCGATGACGGCCTTGACGCCGAGCAGGGCCGTGCCCTTGGCCGCCCAGTCGCGGGACGAGCCGGAGCCGTACTCCTTGCCGGCCAGGACGACCAGCGGGGTGCCGGCGGCCTGGTAGTTCTGCGAGGCGTCGTAGATGAAGGCGACCGGGCCGCCGTCCTGCGTGAAGTCCCGGGTGTAGCCGCCCTCGGTGCCCGGCGCGATCTGGTTGCGCAGGCGGATGTTGGCGAACGTGCCGCGGATCATGACCTCGTGGTTGCCTCGGCGGGAGCCGTAGGAGTTGAAGTCACGACGCTCCACACCGTGCTCGGTGAGGTACTGGCCGGCCGGGGTGTCGGCCTTGATGGCGCCGGCCGGGGAGATGTGGTCGGTGGTGACCGAGTCGCCCAGCTTGGCCAGCACGCGGGCGCCGGAGATGTCGGAGACCGGCTCCGGGTCCATGCCCATGCCCTCGAAGTACGGGGGCTTGCGCACGTACGTCGACTCGGCGTCCCACTCGAAGGTGTTGCCGGTCGGGATGGGCAGCGCCTGCCACTGGGCGTCGCCGGCGAAGACGTCGGCGTAGGACTTGTTGAACATGTCCTCGCCGATGGCGTTCGCCACGACGTCGTTGACCTCGGCCTCGGAGGGCCAGATGTCCTTGAGGAAGACCGGGTTGCCGTCCTGGTCGGTGCCCAGGGCGTCGCGGGTGATGTCCACCTTCATGGAGCCCGCGATGGCGTACGCGACGACCAGCGGCGGGGAGGCCAGGTAGTTCATCTTGACGTCGGGGTTGATGCGGCCCTCGAAGTTCCGGTTGCCGGAGAGGACCGAGGTGACGGCGAGGTCGTGGTCGTTGACGGCCTTGGAGACCTCCTCCGGCAGCGGGCCGGAGTTGCCGATGCAGGTGGTGCAGCCGTAGCCGACGAGGTTGAAGCCGACCTTGTCGAGGTAGGGGGTCAGACCCGCCTTGTCGAAGTAGTCGGTGACGACCTTGGAACCCGGGGCGAGGGTGGTCTTGACCCACGGCTTGCGGGTCAGGCCCTTCTCCACGGCCTTCTTCGCGACGAGCGCGGCGGCGACCATCACGTACGGGTTGGAGGTGTTGGTGCAGGAGGTGATGGCGGCCACGGTGACGGCGCCGTGGTCGAGCTCGTAGGTCGTCCCGTCGGGGGCGGTGACCGGAACCGGGTTGGACGGCGCGCCGTTGGGGTGCACGGCGGGGGAGTCGGAGGCCGGGAAGGACTCCTGGCCGGCCTCGTCCACGCTGTCCACGTAGTTGCGGACGTCCTGCTTGAACTGCTCGGCGGCGTTCGCGAGGACGATCCGGTCCTGCGGCCGCTTGGGGCCGGCGATGGACGGGACGACCGTCGACAGGTCCAGCTCGAGCTTCTCGGAGAAGTCGGGCTCGGCCTTCGGGTCCAGCCAGAGGCCCTGCTCCTTGGCGTACGCCTCGACGAGCGCGAGCTGCTGCTCGCTGCGGCCGGTGAGCTTCAGATACTTGATGGTCTCGTCGTCGATCGGGAAGATCGCGGCGGTGGAGCCGAACTCCGGGGACATGTTGCCGATGGTGGCGCGGTTGGCGAGGCTGGTGGCCGCCACGCCCTCGCCGTAGAACTCGACGAACTTGCCGACGACGCCGTGCTTGCGGAGCATCTCGGTGATGGTCAGCACGAGGTCGGTGGCGGTGGTGCCGGTGGGCAGCTCGCCGGTGAGCTTGAAGCCGACGACGCGCGGGATGAGCATGGAGACCGGCTGGCCGAGCATGGCGGCCTCGGCCTCGATGCCGCCGACGCCCCAGCCGAGCACGCCGAGGCCGTTGACCATGGTGGTGTGCGAGTCGGTGCCGACCAGGGTGTCGGGGTAGGCCTGCCCGTTACGGACCATGACCGTGCGGGCCAGGTGCTCGATGTTCACCTGGTGGACGATGCCGGTGCCCGGCGGGACGACCTTGAACTCGTCGAACGCGGTCTGGCCCCAGCGCAGGAACTGGTAGCGCTCCTTGTTGCGGCCGTACTCCAGCTCGACGTTCTGCTTGAAGGCGTCGCTGGTGCCGAACTTGTCGGCGATGACGGAGTGGTCGATGACCAGCTCGGCCGGGGCCAGCGGGTTGATCTTCGCCGGGTCGCCGCCGAGCTCCTTGACGGCCTCGCGCATGGTGGCGAGGTCGACGACGCAGGGGACGCCGGTGAAGTCCTGCATGATCACGCGGGCCGGCGTGAACTGGATCTCCTGCGACGGCTGGGCCTGCGAGTCCCAGTCGCCGAGGGCACGGATGTGGTCGGCGGTGATGTTCGCGCCGTCCTCGGTGCGGAGCAGGTTCTCCAGCAGGACCTTCAGGCTGTAGGGGAGCCGGGCCGAGCCCTCCACCTTGTCCAGGCGGAAGATCTCGTACGACTCGTCGCCCACCTGCAGCGTGCTGCGGGCGTCGAAGCTGTTCGCCGACACGACAGTCTCCTTCATTGATGTGCGCGTACCACCACACCGCAAACCATATGCGGCTACCGCCGCGTGGTGCCGCCGCGGCATCTGGGCCAATCCGCTGGGGCGAACCTGGGTCCGGCATGCCTCAGCGAGGTGGCGGCTGCGGTGCACCTCGGCAGATATCTCGATGTCGAGATAACTCTAGTACATGGGGGCCGGATGGTCATGCGGGGCCCGTCCGATCCGTCGCGCGGTCTGAAGCGGTCGTGACTAGATCGCGAATTATCGGTTTTCACGTAACAGTCGGTCTCAAAGTCTTCCTAAACGATCGCCGGGGGCCGTAAACCCTTGGGGTAAGTCACCCACGAGACAAGCAGGACGATGACGAACCAACCTCCCGGCTACGGCTACCCGTCAGACCCGAACCACCAGGGCCAGCAGCCCGCGCCCGGCTACGGCGCCCCGCAGAGCCCGTACGACCAGCAGTCCGGCCCGGGCTACCCGCCTCCGCCGCCGCCCGGTTACCCGCAGGGCGCCGGCCAGCTCCCGCCGTGGCTCGGCCAGGCCGGCCCGTACGGCCCGCCGCCCGGCAACCGCACGCTGGCCAATCCCGGCGACCGCTTCCTGGCCCGCCTGATCGACTTCGCCATCCTGCTGATTCCGTTGATCCTGGTCCAGTTCACCGTCGCGGCTGCGGTCGGCTCGATCGTGGCCGGCGTCATCGGCGCCGCGCTGGTCTTCGGCTACGAGGGTGTGATGATGCTCACCCAGAACCAGCAGTCCATCGGCAAGAAGGTGATGAAGCTGCGGGTGGTCTCCGCGGCGCACGGTGGCCGTCCCACCGACAACGAGCTCTGGATGCGCAGCGCGGTCTACGGCCTGCCCCAGGCGGTCTACCTCATCGGCTCGTTGTTCTCCCTGGTGAACGTGCTGTCGCTGCTCTGGGACAAGCCCCTGCAGCAGTGCTTCCACGACAAGGCGGCCAAGACCGTGGTGGTGAAGGAAGCCTGAAGGGTCGCCGCTTGACCCCTGCAGTCCGGCGAAGCCCGGTTGCCCCGATCATCCTCGGCGGCGACCGGGCTTCGGGTTTCGTGCGGTGGCAGCCCGTCCCCTCAGGGCACGGCACCCCTGCTGGTACTGACGAACCCCCGGCGAGGCGAGTGGCTCGGAGCGGTGGCCGGCGGCTGTGTGGCGCCGGCCCCGGCGTCGGCGGCCCGTTTCCGCTCCCACCCGGACGTGGTGTTCCGTCCGGTGCACGGGGTCTCACCGAGCCGGGTGGGGCCGGCCCGGCCTGGGGGGCGGACGCACGAGGCGGCGGCGCTGGACGAGCTGCTGGAGGCCATCGCGCGGCGGCCGAGCCGGGGTCGACGGGGCCGACAGACCGCCGGCGCCCTCCGCACCCCGCACCCCGCACCCCGCACCCCGCACCCCGCACCCCGCACCCGTGGCGCTACCCGACCGTGCCGGTGGCGGGGCTGTAGGCGGTGCCGCTCGTGAAGGAGGTGCGGGTGCCCTTGACCCGGACCTTGATCTTGCGGCCCTTGTCGGCGCTGGTCAGCTTGTAGGTCGCGGACGTGGCCCCGGAAATGGCCGTGCTGCCCCGGTACCACTGGTAGCTGTACCCGGTGGGCTTCACGGACCAGGAACCGTTCTTCGCGGTCAGCGTCGAACCGACCTTCGCGGTACCGGTGAGCGAGGGCGCCTTGTAGGCGCTGATCCGCTGACCCGCGAACGCGGTCAGCTCGTTCTTGCCCCCGGACCCGGTCAGCTGGTTGTAGTCGTTGGAACCGACACCGAGGACCACACCGTCGGCGTCCCGCACCAGGGTGTCCGAAATATTGGCGGCCACTTCGACGACCGGGGCCTTGCTGGGCTGGCCGGGGGCCACCCGCAGGGCTGCGGCCGTGGTCAACTGCTTGCCGATGTCACCCATGTTGCCGTAGTTGGCGCCGGTCGCGTAAACGATGCCGTACTTGTCCACGGCGAGGACGTTGTCGACGTCCGCGTCGATCGCGACCGCCTGGTCGATGCCGGGGATCTTCTGTGCCAGCGGGTGGGCGTCGGTGTCGGTGGTGCCGATACCGAACTGCCCGACACCGTTGCTCCCGGTGACCCAGACGTGCCCGTCCGAGCCGAGCAGGACGACGTTCGCGTTACCGACGGCGACGGCCTTGACGCCCAGGCTGACCGGCAGGCCGCCGAAGGCGGTCAGCTTGTTGACCGCGTCCTTCACCGACAGCGAGCCCATGACGCTCTGGCCGGCGCCGTACACATGTCCGTCCGATGCCAGCACGACGGTGGTGTTGAGGCCGGCGGCTACGGTGGTCGCGCGCACTCCGGAGGGCAGCCCGGCCAGTGGGGTCAGTTTGTAGTTCGCGCCCGTCTGCATCGACGTGGTCAGCTCGCCGTAGGCGTTCCGACCGGTGCCGTAGACCTTGCCGTCGGAGCCCAGGACCAGAGAGAAGGCGTGGCCGGCCGCGACCGCCTTGGCGGACACCCCGCTGGGCAGCCCCGCCAGCGGGGTCAGCGTGGACTTCCAGCCCTGACTGTGATCGGCGCTGGTGTCGGTGAGCTGCCCCTGGTCGTTCACGCCGGTGCCGTAGACCTTGCCGTTGGACCCGACCACCAGGACGAAGCGGTAGCCAGAGGCGATCGACTGCGCCCGCACCCCGCTCGGCAGACCGGCCAGGGGAGTCGGGGTGGCGCGGGACACGTTCCCCGCGGGGACCTGCACGTCCAGGCCCGTCTGGTAGACCTTGCCGTCACCGCCGATGAAGTAGGCGGCGCCGGTACCCACGACCGTCGTGGTCGCCTGCGCCTTGACGGTGGGCGTGTACGCCTGGGCCGGCTGCACCGTCGCGCATATCACCGCGGCAACGACACCCGTCGCGGCGGCCAGCTTCTGAAAACGTCTCATCTCGTTTCCTGGTTCTCTTCCTGGGCGGTCCTCCGGGGAGCCGTCCCACATGTGCGGCAAAGCTAGCGATCCGCGCAGGCCAGGCGGGGAAAGGATGGAGATCCGGTGATGATCTGTTACAGCATCCGGACGGCGGAACCGCACCGGGACGCGGCGACGACGGCCCGCGCTCCGCACCGTCGCCGCCACCGCGCCCAGGCGCCGTGCGGTGCGACGCCGTGCCATCCCCCGGCTCACCGGGTCGACGGCATCGACGCCGTGGGGTACGGGCGGACCGAAGCGTCACCGAGGCCCGCACGCACCCGCGGCTTCACCACCATTGCGGGGACCGGCCGTGCGGGACCGGCCGTGCGGGACTGAGTGCGCCGTCCCGGGGCAGCCGACAGGGGACCGGTACGTCCCCGAACCACGGGAGGAGACACGGCATGCCCCTCACGTTCCGCAAGAGTTTCCGGATCCTTCCGGGAGTGCGCCTGAACATCAACCGGCACTCCTGGTCCATCACCACCGGCGGTGCGCACGGCCCGAAGCACACACACAGCAGCACCGGACGTCGTACGACATCTATGGATTTGCCCGGACCTTTCGGGTGGCGTCGCACCCGTTCCGCGAGGCGACGTTGACAGCGCGTCACCCGAACGGACCCCCCTGGGATGCCCCATCTCATATCTGAGATAGCCTCAGCCTCATGGCAGACGACTACCTCGTACGCATCGGCAAGCTCATCCGTGACGCCCGGCAACACCGAGGCTGGACACAGGCGCAGCTCGCGGAGGCTCTGGGCACCAGCCAGAGCGCGGTCAACCGCATCGAACGCGGCGGCCAGAACATCAGCCTTGAGATGATCGCCCGCATCGGTGAGGCGCTGGAGAGCGAGATCGTCTCGCTGGGCTACGCGGGCCCGATGCACCTGCGGGTGGTGGGCGGCCGACGGCTGTCGGGGGCGATCGACGTCAAGACGAGCAAGAACGCCTGCGTGGCACTGCTGTGCGCCTCGCTGCTCAACAGGGGCCGCACGGTGCTGCGCCGGGTGGCGCGCATCGAGGAGGTCTACCGGCTGCTGGAGGTGCTCAACTCCATCGGCGTACGCAGCCGTTGGATCAACGACGGCGTCGACCTCGAACTCGTGCCGCCCGCCCGGCTCGACATCGACGCCATCGACGCCGAGGCGGCCGTGCGCACGCGGTCCATCATCATGTTCCTCGGCCCGCTGCTGCACCGCATGGACAGCTTCCGGCTGCCGTACGCGGGCGGTTGCGACCTGGGGACGCGGACCATCGAGCCGCACATGATCGCGCTGCGCCGGTTCGGTCTCGACATCGCCGCGACCGAAGGGCAGTACCACGCCCGGGTCGACACCTCGGTGCGGCCCGACCGGCCGATCGTGCTGACCGAGCGCGGCGACACGGTGACCGAGAACGCGCTGCTGGCCGCCGCCCGGCACGACGGCGTCACCGTCATCCGCAACGCCTCCTCCAACTACATGGTCCAGGACCTGTGCTTCTTCCTGGAGGCGCTCGGCGTGCAGGTCGAGGGCATCGGCACCACCACCCTCACCGTGCACGGCGTGCCGGAGATCGACGTCGACGTCGACTACTCGCCCTCCGAGGACCCGGTCGAGGCGATGAGCCTGCTGGCGGCCGCGGTGGTGACGGAGTCGGAGCTGACGGTGCGCCGGGTCCCCATCGAGTTCCTGGAGATCGAGCTGGCGGTCCTGGAGGAGATGGGACTCGACCACGACCGCACGCCCGAGTACTGGGCGGACAACGGCCGTACGCGCCTGATCGACCTCACCGTCCGGCCCTCCAAGCTGGAGGCGCCGATCGACAAGATCCACCCGATGCCGTTCCCCGGCCTGAACATCGACAACGTCCCCTTCTTCGCGGCCATCGCCGCCACCGCGCAGGGCAAGACGCTGATCCACGACTGGGTCTACGACAACCGCGCGATCTACCTGACCGACCTCAACCGGCTCGGCGGACGCCTGCAACTCCTCGACCCGCACCGGGTCCTGGTCGAGGGCCCGACCCGCTGGCGCGCCGCGGAGATGATGTGCCCGCCCGCGCTGCGGCCCGCCGTGGTGGTCCTGCTGGCGATGATGGCGGCCGAGGGCACCTCGGTGCTGCGCAACGTGTACGTCATCAACCGCGGTTACGAGGACCTCGCCGAACGCCTGAACACCATCGGGGCGCAGATCGAGATCTTCCGGGACATCTGAGGGTCCTCGGAAAAGACGCCACCACACCCCTTCTGACCTGCGTAAACGCGAAGCAAGAAGGGGCGTGGCGGCGCCTCTGGGACTCTTCTGGGACTTTTGGGTCGGGACCGAAGGCGTCATCTTGTGGGCCGGAGCGAGTCCGGCAAAGGGCCAGGCCAGGACCTTTTCCCGGCTCACTGCCCCGCGTGCGGGCGCCCAGAGCGTCATGACCGACAGCCCACGCCTCTGCCGGGTGAACACGGTGTCCCAACCATGTTCACCCGGCAGGGGCCCGCATTGCTCACTCCGGACACCGGCTCGCACGTCATGGCCCGCATCACATCGCGGCCGTCATAATGGAGTCATGTCCTCCAGCCCACAGCACCCCGCACCCGCTCCGGTGGACCTTTCCGGCACGGACGTCGAGGACCTCGCGTTGTACCAGGAGAAGTTCCGGCGCCGTCTGCCGGAGTCACTGGACGAGTTGCACGGCCCGACCCAGGGGGTCGTGGAGCTACCGCTGCACATGGCCTGGTCCGGAATGACGTCGTACGACCTGGGCAAGCCTCGCCAGCGCATGGGCCTGTACCGCACCGTCCTGCACGAGGGCCTGCGCGACGACCTGCCCCGCTACCTCGACCAGGACCTGCTCCTCCAGCTGTGGCCGGTGCTGCGCACACTCGTCGGCCGCACCGTGCGCACCGTGTGGGAAGACGCCTTCCCCCAGCTCGCCCTCCGCACCCAGGCCGCCGCGTGACGGACATGCCGGAGCTGCACACGCGGCTCCTGGCAGATGTGATCGCCCTCGGCTCCCCGTATCCCCTGGTCCTCACCGGCGGGTATGCCGTACGGGCGCACCACCTCGTCAACCGCCCCAGCCAGGATCTCGACGTCGCCACCGAGAACCCGGCACCCATGGCCGACATCGCGGCAACGCTCCGCGCCGGCCTGGAAGCCCGCGGCTGGAAGGTGCACGCGCTGGAGACCGCCCCGCTGTCCGCCCGCTTCACCGTGACTGACCCTGTCACCGGGCAGGACTGCGAAGTCGACATCCTCAAGGAAATCTTCTGGCGGCCGGTCGCCCAGAGCCCTTACGGGCCCGTCCTCGCGGAGGAGGACGTGATCGGGACCAAGGTCCGCGCCCTCGCCGACCGCGGAGCACCCCGCGACCTGATCGACGTGTTCGCAGCCTCACGCCGCTGGACCAATGCCGAGCTCGAGGAATTCGGCCGCCGCCACGCCCGCGGCCGCTTCGAGCGCGAGGATCTGCAGTCGAACCTCACAGGCGCCGAGTGGACCGACGACGAAGCCTTCGCCGCCTACGGGCTCGATGACGCCACTGTCACCGCGCTCCGCGCTTGGGCCTTGGAGTGGTCCGACGACCTCGCGGCCCGTCTCCTCGACGAGGCCGACGCCCCGGACATCGACTGATCACCTCTCGGACGAGCCCTGAATGCCCCTGACCATCCACCACATGGTCAGGCCGGTCTTGCCCGGAGCAGGTCCGTCGGTCGGCGGACGCCTGCAACTCCTCGACCCGCACCGGGTCCTGGTCGAGGGCCCGACCCGCTGGCGCGCCGCGGAGATGATGTGCCCGCCCGCGCAGCGGCCCGCCGTGGTGGTCCTGCTGGCGATGATGGCAGCCGAGGGCACCTCGGTGCTGCGCAACGTCTACGTCATCAACCGCGGTTACGAGGACCTCGCCGAACGGCTGAACACCATCGGGGCGCAGATCGAGATCTTCCGGGACATTTAACGCGCGCAGCCTCGGGGCGGTGTTGCCGCGGGGACTGGATGCGCCGGCGCGGGCGGCCTGGAGCAAGGAGGCAGTCACAGGGTCTCGTCCCTCGCGTCTCACTCCAGCACGATCGTGTCAGCGCCGGACTCCTTCTGCTCGGTGGCGGCCGCGTCATCGGTCGTGCCGGCGGGCTGGACCGCATGGTTGGCGTTCGGGTTGAACGTCAGGCTGAAGACGTCCGGGCGGCTTGACAACCGTTCGGAGAAGGCCCGCCACCGGACACCGGGCCCGCGGGGGCCGGCGGGTCACAGACAGACGGTCTGCGTCTGCTGGCAGCCGGCTCGTTGCGTGACGGGCCGTGGTCCTGCTCGTGGGAGGGCCGTGGGGAGGTCGTTCAGCGTGTTGGTCAGCTCGGCCACGGAGCGGCAGCCCGGGAGACCGACACCTGCGTCGACGTACCCCGGCCGTCCGCCGACGCAGCGTCCGCGGACGCCGTCAGGCGATGACGTGCTGGAGCTCGTGAACCAGAAGGTCTACGCCTCGGGCGTCGATCCGGTCGCCGCCCGCTTCCTCCACGAGGAAGGAAACCACTCACAGCCCGTCATGCCGGGGTCCGGTATACACGGGCACATCCGTTCGACGATGAGTTGTGGGCGGGCTACGGCTTGGCTCTGACCAGCCCGGTGTCGTACGCCGTGATGACGGCCTGGATGCGGTCGCGGGCGCCGATCTTGGCGAGGACACGGCCGACGTGCTTCTTGACGGTGGATTCGGTCAGGACGAGGCGTTCGGCGATCTCGGTGTTGGTCCAGCCCTGGCCGATGGCGAGGAGGACTTCGCGTTCGCGGTCGGTGAGGGTTCGGAGACGGGGGTCCTCGGCGGGTGAGGTGTCGGCGGGTGCCAGGGCCTGGTGGGTGTAAGCGTCCAGGAGGCGGCGGGTGAGGCGGGGGGCAACGACGGCGTCGCCAGTGGCGACCGCGTGGATGCCGGCGACGAGTTCCTCGGGGCGGGCGTCCTTGAGGAGGAAGCCGCTGGCTCCGGCGCGCAGGCCTTCGTAGGCGTATTCGTCGAGGTCGAAGGTGGTGACGATCAGGACGCGCGTGCGGCCGCCGGCGGCGTTGATGCGGCGGGTGGCCTCGATGCCGTCCATGCCGGGCATGCGGATGTCCATGAGGACGACGTCGGGGCGGAGTTCGGCGGCCATGCGGACGGCCTCGGCGCCGTGTCCGGCCTCACCGACGGGCGTCAGTCCGGGGGTGCCCTCCAGGAGCATGCGTACGCCCATGCGTTGCAGGGGCTGGTCGTCGGCGATGAGGACGGTGGTCATGGCTGATGATCCCCCGGGGGTACGTTGAGTACGACGTCGACGAGCCAGCCCTGGCCGGAGGCGGGCGGGCCGAGGGTGACGGTGCCGCCGTACATGGCGGCGCGCTGGCGGATGCCGACGAGACCGTGCCCGGTGCCGCCGGACGGCGCCCCGGCGGCGGGTACGCCGGTGTCGGCGACCCTGATGCGCACGGTGCCGGCGTCCTTGGCGAGGGTGACGTCGGCTGTGGAGCCCGGGCCGGCGTGTTTGAGGGTGTTGGTGAGGGCCTCCTGGACGATGCGGTACACGGTGAGCTGGATACCGCTGCCGAGGTCGTCGAGGTCACCTGTGGTCCGGTAGGCCACGGGCAGGCCCGCCGCGCGTACGCGGGCCAGCAAGGGGTCCAGGTCGTGGATGCCGGGCTGCGGGCCGAGCGGCCGTTCGTCTTCGTCGTGTCCCCGCTCCTCGCGCAGCACGCCCAGGACGCGCCGGAGCTCGCTCATCGCCTGGCGGCCGGTGTCGGCGAGAATACGCAAGGGCTCGGCGGATCCCTCGCCGCGGTTGGTGGCGAGGGTGGCGGCGCCGTCGGCGACGCTGACCATGACGGAGAGGTTGTGGCCGACGATGTCGTGCATCTCGCGGGCGATGCGGGTGCGTTCGGCGGCGGCGGTGAGGCGGATGCGCTGGTCGTGCTCGATCTCCAGACGCGCGGCCCGGTCCTCCAGCGCCGCCAGGTAGAGGCGGCGGATCCGCAGCGTCAGGCCGACGGCGATGGCCGCCGTCGCCGTGCCCAGTATGAAGAAGAGGCTGAGGAACGGGTGCTCGACGGAGGCCAGGAGCCAGACCGCCAGGGTCATCTGGGCCGCGGTCGCGGCGGCGGCCCAGCCGAGTGCGCGCAGTGAGCCGTGCAGGGCCAGGCTGTAGAGGGCGATGAGCACGGCCATGCCGGCCTGCTGCCACACCCCCAGCGACCACTGGGCCAGCAACACCCCGGCGATCACCCAGTACGTGATGGCCGGGGTCCGACGGCGCCACCACAGCGGTACGGCGAGTGCGACGGCGAAGCCGATCAGCACCGGGGTCGGCAACCCGGCGCCGTTCGTGGCTTCTCCGAAGGGGCCGTGGCGGCGGTCGGAGACCAGGTCGGGGAGGCTGGACAGGGCGACGACGAGGACGACCGCGGTGTCGAGCAGCCACGGATGCCGCTGGTCCAGTCGGCGCCGTGCGCCCTGACCGCGCAGGATACGGCCCAGGAGGGGATGCGCCCAGGCGTCGGCGAGCCCGGGGGACGGCGTGGTGGCCGTCCCCCGGGCGGCGGTCGCGGGGTTCTGCGTCATGATCCCCAATGGTCTCGCACCGCAGCTCAGACGTCGCTCTTGCGGAGCCGCCAGGCGGCTGCGGCGAGGGTGAGGGCCACCCACCCGGCGAAGACGGCGAGTCCCGCCCCGGGGGAGAGGGCGTCGGAGGACTGATGCAGGGCGTACACCGCCGAGCCCGCGTTGCTGGGGAAGTAAGGGCTGACGGTGTCGTAGAGGGAGTCGGGCAGCAGGGAGGCCAGGCCCGGCAGGACGAGCAGGACGCCGACCAGGACCGCGATCGCCCCGGCGCTGGAGCGCAGCAGCACGCCCAGGGCCACACCCGCGACGGCGACGAGGGCGAGGTAGAGGCCGGCGCCGGCCAGGCTGCGCAGCACACCGTCGTCGCCCAGGGACAGGGCGATCTTCTCGCCGTCCAGGCCCGGGGTCCCCAACTGGAACGCGGCCAGCGCGCCGAGCGTGGCCAGGACGAGGGTGATGGGGCCGATCACCGCGGCCTTGGACCACAGCACGGGCAGGCGGCGGGGGACGGCGGTGAGGGTGGAGCGGATCATGCCGGTGGTGTACTCGCCGGCCGACAACAGGACACCGAGCACACCGAGGGCCAGTGACGCGAAAGTCACCCCGAGCAGGGCGAGGCTGACCGCGTCCTGCTCGCCGGAGCCGGGTCCGGGCGGCCCGCCCTGCGCGGTGGCATCGGGGCTGTAGGTGGCGGAGGCGATCGCGCCGAGGGCCACCAGCAGCACCACGGCGACGCCGAGAGTGATCCAGCTGGAGCGCAGCGACCAGAACTTGGCCCACTCCGCGCGCAGCACCCGCGGGCCGGTGACCTTGTAGGCCGGGGTCGCGGTGGGGGAGAGTTCGGTGACGGTCATCAGGCGGCCTTTCGCTCGGCCTTGACAGGGTGGCTCTGGTACTCGACGACGTCCCTGGTCAGGTCCATGAACGCCGCCTCCAACGAGACGGTTTGCGCGGTGAGTTCGTACAACGCCACCCCGTGCTCGGCCGCGATCCGCCCGATCTGGCGGGCGTCGCGTCCGGTGACCAGGAGTTCCTCGGCGGACGAGGAGGAGATCGTCACGCCCGGGCCCGTCAGCAACGAACGCAGCCTGCCGGCCTCGGCGGTGGCGACCTTGACGCCGCCGCCGCTCGCCTCCCGGGTGAAGTCGTCGACGGTGGTGTCCGCGAGGAGCCTGCCGCGGCCGATGATCACCAGGTGGTCGGCGATCATGGCCGTCTCGCTCATCAGGTGCGAGGAGAGCATCACCGCCCGGCCCTCGTCGGCCAGCGAGCGCAGCAGCTTGCGCACCCACAGCACGCCCTCGGGGTCGAGGCCGTTGACCGGCTCGTCGAGCATGACGATCGCGGGGTCGCCGAGCAGCGCCGCCGCTATGCCGAGCCGCTGGCCCATGCCGAGGGAGAAGGCTCCGACACGTTTGCCGGCCACGCTGGTCAGGCCGGCCAGTTCGATGACCTCGTCGACCCGGCGGCGCGGGATGCCGTGGGTGTACGCGAGCGCCATGAGGTGGTGGAAGGCGCTGCGGCCGGGGTGGACGGACTTGGCCTCCAGCAGGCTGCCGATCTCGTGCAGCGGTGCCGTGTGCTTCGCGTACGACGTGCCGTTCACCGTGACCGAGCCTCCGGTGGGGGCGTCCAGGCCGACGATCATGCGCATGGTGGTGGACTTGCCGGCGCCGTTGGGGCCGAGGAAGCCGGTGACCTCACCGGGCTTGACGGTGAAGCTCAACGCGTCGACGACGGTCTTGTCGCCGTACCGCTTCGTCAGTTCACGTGCTTCGATCACAGGGATGGGCCTTTCACGCCGGACGCGGCCGGGCGAACGCCCCGGCCTCTGCACTCGACGTTAGAAGCGCGGCCGGCCCGATCCCTGGGACCGCGGGAGGCACTTCGGCGCCCGAGTGGGACCGCGGTACCACTCGGGCGCCGACCACCGATACGCCTCAGGTATGACAGCGCCGCACGCTTCGGCCGGTGTCCCGCCACGGCTGCAGCCGTACGACCCGGGCCAGGCGACCCTGCCGGGTCGCTGATCTTGCAGTTCCTCGACCCAGCTCCCAGTCGGCCAGACCCGACGATCAGACCTGAACAGGCGGACGCCCGGCCAACGGGGCGAATACGCAGGTGGTCACGGTGCCCGACGCCGGGGTGATGTTCACCGGCGACCTGGTGGAGGCGGAACAGTTCGCGATCGCGGGCGGCACACGCGCACTTCCAGGCACGGCCGGACGCCGAGATCGCCGCTGGGCGCTGGACTCCGCCCGTCCGCGAGAAGGCAAAGGCGTAGCGGCTGACGTGGCCTGACACAGTTCTGCCCCCGGTGTGGACCGGGGGCAGAACTGCCGCCTACTGAGCAGCGAAGCCGACGAACGCCGCCCACGCGGCGGCAGCGACGGGGATGGCGGGCTGGCTGATGTCCTTGGAGTCCCTCACGCGAACAACGTGAGGCAGGACAGCCACCTCGACGCACTGCCCGCCCTCACCACTGCTGTAGCTGCTCGTGCGCCACGCAACAACTTCCTCCACGTCGATGTTCATGTCTCTCCCAGCAGTTGCTCGATGAGGGTCAACGACTCACGGGGCGTGAGCGCTTGGGCTCGGAGTAGACCGTACTGCTCCTCAAGCTCACGGACGGTGCCCCGGTCCGTGTAGAGACGGCTGTGCTTGTACGCCTCCACGTAGGCGATCCTCCGCGCATCCTGCGTCTCGATCAAGGTGAAGGGACCAGCCAGACCGGCGTGCTCGTCACGTGCGTTCGGCATGATCTGGATCTCCACGTTGCGCCGCTGCCCGCACAGCAGAAGTTGCTCCAGTTGCCCGCGCATCACATAGGTGCCGCCCAAGGGCCGCGTCAGCACGGACTGTTCGATGACGAAGCTGAGGGTCGGCATCGGCAGACGGATGAAGATCGTCTGTCTCGCCAGGCGTGCGGCGACGCGCTCTTCGATCGTCTCGTCGCTCAGCAGCGGTCGTCGCATGGTGAACACGGCTCGCGCATACTCCTCCGTCTGCAAAAGCCCGTTGATGAGGTGCGTGTCGTAGACGTGCAACTCAACCGCCTCCCCCTCCAACCGCGCCGCATCCCGGAAGAATGCCGGGTACTGAGCCCGGGCCACCTCCTCCTTCATCTCCTGGAGGACCCCGCCCGCGTCCAGCACCTCGTCCGCCTGGTCGATGAACCTCGGCGGCGGCACCCGGCGCCCCTGCTCGTACGCGGCGATGGTGGAGACCGAATAGCCTGTCAGCGCGCCGAACTCGGACCGCTCCATGCCCGCCCGCACCCGGAACCGCTTCAGCTGGCGCCCGAAGACCCGCAGGATCCCGGAGCCGGCATCCGATTCCGGCTGCCGTTCGGGACCGTTACCCTCGCCGCTCCCGGACACCTCGTCCACCAGTTCCGTCGGTTCACTCATCCCCGTACCACCTCCCTGGGCCAACGCGCCCCCGCGCCGGCCGTCACGCTCCGTCCCGCCTACACCCGCACACCGGCCACTTACAGCGACTCTCCGTGTGCGCGCCGTATCTGGTCACGCTAGGACGGCACCGGCAGCGTGAACCACATGAACAGCCGAATCTCCACCCCACGGGTGCACTCCAGCGATGCCGAAGCCGAGGCCGAAAGCGCCGCCCGCCCCCTCCACGAGTTCGCGATGGCCTTCACCTCCTCCCCGCGCGGCGCGCGCCTCGCCCGCAGGCTGGTCTCCTACCGGCTCGACGCGTGGGGGCACCCGTACGGCAGCCGGGTCAACGACACGCTCACGCTGATCACCGCCGAACTGGCCGCCAACGCCGTACGGCACGGGCACGTCGCCGGACGGGACTTCCACGTGCGGCTCACCCACGGCACCGGCGTCCTGCGCGTCGAGGTCACGGACACCCGGACCGAACGCGTCCCCGTGCTCTCCGGCCTGGAACCGCCCGGCGACGCGGAGTCCGGCCGGGGGCTGCTGATCGTCGCGGGGCTGGCGACCCGCTGGGCGGTGGCCCCGCGCGAGGGCGCGCCGGGCAAGACGGTCTGGGCGGAACTGCGCCTGACGTGACCTGACGTGAGACGCGCGGGACTCGGCCATCGGCAACCGTGTTCACGCCAACGGCTTTGCAGGCCGGGCCCATTGGACCGCCGGTGTCAGTACCGGGCGCTAGTGTCGTTCGCCCGGCAAGGAGCCGGTGAACCCAGGGGGAGCACGAGAACGCCATGCCCGACAACCACACCGGATACCGGATCTCCGTCGTCGACGAGGACCCGCTGCGCGCCCGCAAGGAGGCCCGCGAACTGCTCGCCGTGCTCGCCGAGGCGGACTCCACGGCCAGGCTGGACCTTCCCGCACCCGGCGGCCCGGTGGGAGCCGGCGACAAGGGCGGCCCGTCCGTCGAGACCGTCGGGCTGCTGCTGAGCGCCGGTTCTTTCGTCGTCGCTCTGGTGCAGACGTGGCTGGCGCGGGTGCCTCAGCGCACCATCGTGGTCAAGCGGCCCGACGGCGCGGTCCTGCACGTCACCGGCAAGGAGGCCCGCGAGAACGACACGCTGATCGAGCGGTTCCTCGCGGACGGCGGCGACGAGGGCACGACGGCGGGCTGAGCGACGATGACCGACAACGACCGCCACGCGTTACTCGTCGGTGTCTCCACGTACGACAGCGAGGCGTACCAGGACCTCCCGGCCGTACGGGCCGACCTGCACTACATGCGGGCCGTCCTGGAGAACACCGAGATCGGCATGTACAACGAGTGCGCGACGGCCGCCGAGCCGACGCGCGCGGAGATGCTGCACGCCGTCGAGACGTTCCTGGAGGCCCGGCAGCCCAGCGAGACCGCGCTGCTCTACTTCAGCGGGCACGGGGAGTACTGCGAGCAGGACGGCCAGCTGTACTTCCTGACCCGCGACACCGACCCCGCCGACCTGCCGGGCACGGCCGTACCGGCGGAGTTCCTGGAGCGGATGCTCCAGTCCTGCCGGGCCGCCTCCAAACTGGTCCTGCTGGACTGCTGCTCCAGCGGTTCCGTCGTCCAGGGCTGGACCGCCAAGGGCCCGGCGGGGGAACCGGACCGGCCCGCGGCGAGCACGCTGCTGCGGCCGACCGGCGTGTACTTCATCACCGCGTCCGACGCCCTCCAGGCGGCCTCCGCGATGGCGCCGCCGGGGTCGGGTCTCGGTACCTCCCGGTTCACCGGTGAGATCGTCGAGGGGCTGCGCAACGGCCGGATCAAGGACGGCGGCTGGATCACCCCGGACGACCTCTTCGACTACCTGACCGCCCAGATGACCCGCGACGGCGTACCGGAGGAGCAGCGGCCCACCAAGTCCACGATCAGGGCCACCCGCAGCCTCCCCTTCGCCCGGTCGGTGGCACGGCCGGTGCGGCTTCCCGCGCTGCCCCACGACGCCGGCGAAGCCGCCCGGCGCTCCCCCGCGCTGCTGAAGGCCCGGGAGCTGGCCGAGGCGGACGAACGGGACGGCGTCGACGCGCAGCGGCTGCTGCGCTACTACGCGGACTGCCTCACCGCGCAGGCGGCGGCCGGCATGCGGCCCGACCGGGACGGCGGCCGGAACGAGAAGTACTTCCTGCTGGCCCAGGGCGAGGAGACCATCCAGTCGGGCCGCGGACCGCACATCGTCGCGCCCGGATCGCTGCCCCGGCCGAGGGACGGGCGGACCGGGCCGGGCGCCGAGGCGGGGACGCGGCAGGAGTACTGGTACGGGTATCCGGCGATCACGCTGCCCGCGCGGGACGGCGGCCGGGGGCGGCGCGCGACGGTGGAGCTGGCGCCGCTGCTCGTCCAGCAGATGGAGCTGGCGCCGGACGGGGACGGCCGGGACGTGCTCCGGCCCAGCGGTGTGCCGTCCCTGCACAGCGGCGTCGTATCGGAACTCCTGGACGCGGGCGACGCCGCCGACCTGGTGGCCCGCTGGCAGCCGGCCTGGCAGGAGGGCAACGACGCCCAGATGCTGCGCGCCGTCAGGGAGTTGCTGGACGAGCTGGGGCTGCCGGAACTCGAACCGCTGGACCCGTCCGCGCTCAGCGACCGCACGGTCATGCAGGCACTGCGGCCCGGCGCGCACAACGCGGCCGTCCTGCTGGTGCCGTCCGGCGCGGAGGCCATGGCCACCCAGGCCCTGGTGGACAACCTGCTCCAGATCTCCACCCGGACCGACCAGATCGCGGGCACCGCCCTGGACGCGCTGCTGGACGGCGGGGCCGGGCAGGCGCCGGCCACGACCGCGGCCTCGGCGAATCCGGTGACACCCGTCGCTCCGGGGCCGTGCAACGAGAGCCAGGAGCAGGTGATCTCCTCGGCGATGAGCCGGCCGCTGACGGTGGCGACCGGACCGCCGGGGACGGGCAAGAGCGAGGTCGTCACGGCGGTCGTCACCACCTGCGTCGCCGCGGGGCAGTCGGTGCTGGTCGCCTCCACGAACAACGAGGCCGTGAACGTCGTCGCCGAGCGCTGCGACGACATCGCACCCGGCCTGCTGATGCGGACGGGCAACGCGGAGGCGCTGGAGCGGGAGGCGGCCAAACTGGAACGGCTGCTCGCCGAACCGGTCCCGGCGCCCCGGCGCGGATCGGCCACCGTCGGCGGCGAGCTGCGCAACACCCGAGGTACGGCGGACCGGCTGCGGGCGGAAGCGGCCCACCGCGTCGGTGAGGAGACCCGGCTGCTGGAACTGCTGCACGACCGGGAGGAGCGAACCGCCGCCTTGGAGCTGCCCCTGTCCCTCCTCGAAGGGGCCTGGGCGGCGGACGGGGACGGTCTGTCCCCGCTGGACCGGTGGGCGGAGCGGGCACGGAAGACGGCCGCGGCCCGCTGGTGGCAGCTCGGGGCATGGCGGCGTGGACGGGCGCTCGCCGCGCTGGTCGCGGCGGTGGCGCAGCGGTCCGAGGGGTCCGGACCGGCGTGGCCGGCCTGGGCGACGGGACGACCCGTGCCACCCGAGCTGCTGGAGTCGCTGGCCGCGATCGTGTCCGTGGAGCGGGAGGTGCGGGAACTCGTCCGCGATCACGGAACATGGGACGAGGAAGGGCTCAAGGCGTCCCGGCTGGCGACCGCGGAAGCCCTGTCCGGCCTGTCGGCGGAACTGTCCCGCGCGCTGTCCGCCGAGACCCTGGACCGGGCCACCGGGCTCATGAACCAGCGGCTCCAGGCCCTGCGCCGCCGCTCCGGCTACCAGCGCAGCCAGAAGAACCTGATGACCCACATCAAGGGATGGGCCGTCAGCACCCACTCCGTGCGGCAACTGGAACTCGCCCCGAAGCTGTTCGACCTCGTCGTCATCGACGAGGCCAGCCAGTGCTCCATCCCGTCGGTGCTGCCGCTGCTGTTCCGGGCCCGCCGGGCACTGATCATCGGTGACCCCATGCAGCTCGGACACATCCTCGGCGTGTCACCGCAGCAGGAGAGGCAGGCCCGGACGCGGGCCGGACTGAGCGCCGCGCAACTGGAGCACCGCCGCCTCGCCTACCACGTGTACTCGTCGTACCACGCGGCCGAACAGCACGGCGACGGCGCGCTGCTCCTCGACGAGCACTACCGCTGCCACCCGCGGATCGCGGACGTGGTCAACGGCCACTGCTACGGCGGCCGGCTGCGGGTGCTGACCGACGTGCGGCGGCAGGTGCCGGGACACGACCCGGTGGGAGCGGCCGATCCGGCGCCGGTGCTCGGCTGGGTCGACGTACCGTACGGGGAGTCGGCGCGCGGCGGCGACGGGCGGTCCTGGCGGAACACGGCGGAGGCGGAGGCCGTGCGGCGCGTGGTCGACGGGTTGCTGGCGGGCCTTCCGCCGGACGCGACGGTGGGGGTGGTCACGCCGTTCCGGGCGCAGAAGGAGACCCTGGCCCGGATGTGGCGGGACGACGACCGGGTCCGGGTCGGCACCGTGCACACCTTCCAGGGCGGACAGCGCGACGTGATGGTGCTCAGCCCGGTGGCGGCGTCCAACACACCGCCCCGCACGACGCACTGGGCCGCGAGCCAGGTCAACCTGTGGAACGTGGCGGTCACCCGGGCCAAGTCGCAGCTGATCACCGTGGGCGGCCTCGCCTTCTGGCAGGAGCAGAGCGGCCTGCCGGCCCTCCTCGCCGCGCGCTCGGCGCCGCTGGGGGCGGGTGACGACGGCACGACGGCCGAGGCCGGCCCGCCCGGCCCGCTGACCGAGGGCCGTGAAGACCTCGCCGACCGCCTGCAGCAGTACCTCACCGGACGCGGCATCACCGATCTGGAGCGGGCCGTCCAGGTGGGCGGACACCCGGTGGACCTGCTGTTCACCGACGCCGGCGAGAACACGGCGGTGCTCATCGACCCCGGTCCGAGGCCCGGCGAAGACCCCGCGCGGCACCTCAGGCTCCTCCACGCGCGAGGCGACCTGCTCACCGGCCTGCCCTCCGGGGGACACGGGGCCAAGCCCTGCCCGGTGAGCCGGACGGTGCGGGTGCCCGCCTGGCGGATCCTGACGGGCGAGACCGCGCTGGCACCGCTGTTCGACTGAGCCCCGGACCGGGAGGCCGGGCCCGGGCGACCGGACCCTGCCTCCCGCTCAGTCGCCGGACAGGCTCCGTACGACGTACGTCATGTGCTGGAGGTTTCCCGCGCGCAGCCACTCCGTGGGCCCGCCCACACCCTCACTCGTCGAGAGCGGGCCGTTCGCGCAGTCGCTCAGCCATTCCTCGCCCTGCCCGGCCTCCGCGCCCCGGAACTCGGGCAGTTCGGTGATCTTGCGGGCAGCATCGCGGTTGACAGCGATCCGGTCGGGCCCTCGGGTCAACGTCTTGAAGAGCAGGTACGAGCTGTCGGTGGTGTAGCGGAGCACGCCCCAGGGCGGTCCGCCCTTCCTCCCGGGTGCCGGGGCCTGCGCAAGGGCCCCTGGGGGCTGCACGCAGTAATCGCCGTAACCGAGCAGCGAAGCGTAGGCCCTGCCCGTCGCGCGCACCTCGTGCCACATACGCCACTCCCCCCGCGCACCCTCGCACCATCCTTCCTCCAGCATGTCGGCGGTGACCCGCGGAAAGGCCCCGCCGAGCAGTGCGGCGCTCCGCCAGACCGCCAGGGGCATCAGCGCGTCGAGGGCGCGCAGCGCCTCCTTGCCCGCGTCGGACCGGTCGTCGAGGACCGCGCCCATGTCGAGCAGCAGGTCCACGGGCACCTCCGGACCGGACCGGGCCAGCAGTCTCCGGACGTCCTCCGCGAGGCGGCCGTCCCACTCCCCCGTGACCCGGACCCGGACGCCCAGTCCGCGCAGGCAGCGCCGGGCCGTCTCCACGGCCGCCGTCTGCTGCGCCTCGGTCCTCTCCGGCCCGGTAAGCGGCCGCAGCCGCCCCAACTCGCAGTACACGGACAGCGCTTCGGCGAGGACGGCGGTCTGCGAGTCCTCGCCGAAGGGAGCATCGATCCATCCACCGTGACGGCTGACGGCACTCACCGGATCGGCGTACTTGCCGACCACCGTGGCCAACGTCTGCGGAGCCACCCCCGGCAATGGCGGCAGGTTCCACAGTGGCCTGATCGCGGCCCGCACGTCCGGCCACAGCCGCCGGAAGGCCCCGGCCGCGTGTGGCCGGGCAGGCAGAACGGGAACATAGAGCGGTCCGGACATCGCGGCTCCCCCTCGGCACCGTCCGTGCGCATCCCTTCCTCTCAGAGTCCGTTCGCCCCGAAGCACTTGAAAAGAGAGCGATTTCGGCCCGCGTGGCCGATGTGTTCAAGTACTCGGTGACGGTGTGTAATTCAAGTTGTACGCTTCGTATCGCCACATCGTGGTGGACGAGGCAATTCGCTCAGGTCAGCGCCCCTTGACCGGCCATCGCCGCGGGTCACGGAGCCGGCTGCTCTCTTCCGGGATATCTGAGGGTCTTCAGAAGCATCGCCCACGAGGGCTGATCGGCAGGTCCGGCGCTGATACAGATCACGTTGTACTGGTTGACGCGCTGGACCGGGTCGGTCGCTGTACGTGACGATGGGTCTGCCGAGCGTGGCGCAGCACGTGCGGCATGGGAGAGGACCCGACAACGCGAGGCACAGGGGAAGGCGGCTGCGACGATGACCGACAACGGCGTTGGGGTGGGCGGGAGTTCCGGGCAGGCCGGGGGCAACGGAAGCTGCGAGCCGGAACTCTCGGACAGTCTGAAGACGTTCGGCGCGGTCCTCAAGGCCTTGCGCGAGGAAGCCCGCCTGACGCAGGAGCAGTTAGCGCCGCTGATGCGGTACTCGGTCGCGTACATCGCCAAGATCGAACAGGGCAAGCGGTTCCCGCCACGGGATCTGCTGGAGCGGTCGGAGGAGGTGCTGGGGGCGGCCGCGGGTCGGGTGCTGGGGGCGGCGGCCCGCAGTCTGACGCGGAAGGCGGGGCTGGCGTCGTGGTTCCGGCAGTGGGCGGGGATCGAGGAGGAGGCGATCTCGCTGTATGCGTACGAGTGCGCTGTGATTCCGGGCTTGCTCCAGCCGGAGCCCTACATTCGCGCGCTCTTCGAGCGGCGCCTTCCGCCTCTTTCGGAGGAGCAGTTCGAGCAACAGGTCACGGCTCGGCTCGAACGTCAGCGTCTCCTGAGGGAACGGCCGAACAGCACGTTCGGCTTCATCATCGAGCAGGCCCTGCTGGATCGCCGCCTGGCGGGCGACAGAGTCACCCACACGTTGCTCAGCAGCCTGCTCGAAGTGGGCCGTCTCCGGAACGTGGAGATTCAGGTCATGCCTCGGGTCCAGGAGGATCACTCCGGTTTCGAGGGCCCTCTCTACCTCGCCGAGACGGTGGAGAATCGATGGGTGGGCTACGTCGAGGCGCACGATTGCAGCATGCTCGTCACCGACACAAAAGCCGCAAGCGCCATGCTTCAGCGCTATGGCAGGATGCGCTCACAGGCTCTGAGTCACCAGGCCACCACGAGCCTGCTGGAGCAGATGCGAGGAGCGTTATGAGCACCAGCGAACTTGCTTGGTTCAAGAGCAGCTACAGCGGCGGTGGCGGCGGCAACTGCGTCGAGGTCGCCGTGCGTGCGGAGGCCGTTCTCGTCCGGGACTCGAAGGACACGGACCGGCGGGGGCTGGCCCTGTCCCGCGACGCGTGGTCGGCGTTCACTGCGCTGGCGGCGGAGTCGCCCGTCTGAACTTCCGGTGGGGCGGCGTGGGCCGCTGCCCCACCGGCCACTACGGGCCGTCCACGGCGGTCACGGGCACAGTGGGCCGTCCTGGACGGTGCAGCTCACCTGCCAGGGGGTCCACGCGCCGTTGTCGTAGCGCATCCGGAACCAGTAGTTGCCGTCCCGGCCGATGGCCGCGATGGTGAAGTTCGTCAGGCTGCCCTGCAGGTGGTCGATCTGGATCCGGCTCTGGACCCATCCCTCCATGGACAGCCATCCGTTCCAGGAGCCGTCGGTGTTCGTCCAGTTCGTCCACACCGCGTGATCGGTGCCGACGACGAACTCCTGCTTGGTCCCGTTGGCGAACTTCGTGGTCGAAATGCCGTAATCGCAGAGGTACTTGTGGCCCTTGTCCGTGCAGGAGGTGGCCGCCTGGGACGGCGCCGCCGTGGCCCCCACCGCCGCGAAGGCGGCCATGGCCGCGACCGCGGTGAGGGCACTCTTGAATCCGCGCATGTGCGTGCTCCTTCGTCGCATGGTGTGACGGCTCAGAAGTCGTCCGCGCCGTTGCGCAGTTCGGGGGTCCAGTAGCCGGTGAGTGACTTCGCCGGGTCGACGGCGATGCCGTTACTGCCGGGCGCGGTGACGGCGATGACCGTGGAGTCGCCCTCCAGCGTGAGGGAGAACGCCGTCACCGGCTCCGTGTCCTCGTCGGTCCCGCCGTCGGAGAACTTCACCACGGCGTAGGCCGGGGCCCCCGGCTTGAGCACGACCGCGGTGGCCGGCTTGCTCTTGGCCACGGCCGGCACGTCCTGCTTGTGGCTCTCCAGGAACTGCACGTGCGGGAAACCCGGCAGCTTGCAGGAGCGGTGGGAGGTGTTCTTCGCCGTGAGGACGAGGTGGGTGTAGGGCGGGCCGTCCTGCCTGGCGGCGGTGACGGTGATGTCCCCTGCCGTGCAGACCGCGTCGGAGGCGGAGGCCTGCTCGCCGGACGAGCCGGACGAGCCGGTCGTCCCCGCGGAGCCGCCGGCGCCGTTGGAACCCGACGAACCCGCGGAACCGGCGGTACCCGCCGAGTCCGCGGAGTCCGAGGTGCCGGTGCCCTTGCCGGTCCCCGCCGCGGTCGCCGAAGCGGCGGCCGAAGGCGTGCCCGCGGAGGCCGGGTCGCTGTCCGTGCCGCCCTGGCAGGCGGTGAGGGACAGGGCGAGGGCCGTGCCCGCGACAGCGAGCAGCGTGGAGCGGTGGCGCCTGGTGTTCATGAGATCTCCCCGTTGGGTGGTACGCCGTGTGCGCACGGCTGTCGTTCGACGGCGGGCGGTCTGTTCCCCTGCGGCACGCGTGTGACCGGGGCGTCCGCGTCTGCCACCAGTCGATCATCTCGGGCCGGTGCCGCCCAGGCGGTTCCCCCGGCAGAAGTACGGTCGGCCATACTTCTGCCGGGGCTCGCGTCCGGACGAGCCGGACGACGGGGACATCGACGGTGCGGGACCGCACGCCTTCCACGGGGGACTTCGGGCAGCGGTTGAGGGGCCTGCGGGCCCGTGCCGGGCTCAGCCAGGAGGCGCTGTCCCATGCGGCCGGGGTGAGTGTCAGGGCACTGGCGGACATGGAACGCGGGCGCGGCCCGGCTGGCCGAGCTGACGGTGCTCAATTCTCTCGGCAGCCTGCTGCGCCAGGCCGGACGGCCGGCGGAAGCCCTGGACATCCACCGCCGCAGCGAGCGGATCGGAGGGCGCCGGGCGGCCCGGTCGGTCGTCGGTGGGCGCCGGTCCCGGTAGGCGGGCGTACGTCCGGCGGGAAGCTGTCCGGCCCGGGGCAGGGCGTCGACGAGTGACGGCGGCACGCCGGGCGTCGGCGAGTGACGGCGGCGCCGGGTGCGTCGGCGGGGCGGCGGGGCGGCGGGGCGGCGGCGGTAGGGTGCGCGGCCGCCGCTCGCGCGGGTCGGTTGCGTGGTAGGTGTGGTGTGTCCCAACTCCCTTTACCGGTAAGGAATCGGCCGCATCAATACCGGTCTCGCCGGGCAGCATCCGTGCGTGGACACGCACACAGGAGCCCATGGTGCGGGACACGACGCTCGAGGGGCGATCGGCTGTGCGACGTGACTTTCACGGCGGCTGATCGCTGCACGGGCCACCGGTATTGCATAGCATCCACGCGAAGACGCACAGAGTTGTGAGAGGCCGTGAAGGTGATGGGCGGTCACGACCGTTTCGACAGTGCGGACGAGTCGAGGGGCAACAGACGCGAGGCGGACGCACCGCCCGTACTCGAAAGCGACCTTCCCGCCCCCCGGTCGGCGCGCACCGTCCCCCTCGCCGCGCTGTTGGGCTTCGCGCTCCTGAGCACCATCGACATCCTGCGGGCCGATCTGTCCCCGGCCGCCGCGACGACGTGCGTGCTGCTCCTGCTGGGGAACCTCGGCCTGCAGTTCCTGCACTCCGCGCCGGGCGGCAGCCGGGCGCCGCTGGCCCGCAGGTGCCTGACCCTCGGCGTCCAGGCGCTGCTGACCTGTCTGCCGCTCCTGCTGTTCCACGCGTACTGGGCGACGATGGCCGGCTGTCTCGCGGCTTCCCTGCTGCTGCTCCTGCCGCCCCCGGTGGCCTGGCCGCTCTACGGCGCCGCGGGGCTCGGCATGCTGCTCCTGCCGGCGCTCGACGGCCGGCCGGTCCTCGACGGCATCCTGCTCTGCCAGACCACGCTGCTGACCGGGTTCGCCCTCTACGGCCTGGCCCGGCTGGCGGAGCTGGTCACGCGGCTGCACGCGGCGAGCGGTGAACTCGCCCGGCGGGCGGTCACCGGAGAACGGCTGCGCTTCGCCCGGGACCTGCACGACCTGCTCGGCTGCAGCCTCTCCGCGATCACGCTGAAGAGCGAACTGGTCCACCGGCTCATCCCCACCCAGCCCGCGCGCGCGATGAAGGAGGTCGACGAGGTGCTGTCCATCGCCGAGCAGTCCCTCACCGACGTCCGCAAGGTCGCGAGCGGATTCCGCGAGCTGTCCCTGCGGCAGGAGGTCAGGTCGGCGCGGTCGATGCTCGACGCCGCCGGGATCGACGTACGGACGGAGGTCGACCTGGGGCCGCTCTCCTCGCACCTGGACACCGCGCTCGCCACCACGCTGCGGGAGGCGGTCACCAATCTGCTGCGGCACAGCAACGCCTCACGCTGCCGAATCGAGGCCGTGGAGCGGGACGGTCTGGTCCGGCTGGTGGTCGAGAACGACGGCGTGGACTCCGCCCACCACGACCCCTCGCCCTACGGCGGCAACGGGCTGGTCAATCTGCACGCGCGGATGACCGCGGTGGGCGGCCGGCTGGAGTCGGGGCCGTGGAAGGACGGCACCTTCCGGCTGCTGGCCGAGGTGCCCGCGCAGAGCGCCTCGTCCACCGCGCGGGTGGGCGGCTGACCGGCCCCGCGGCGCCGCTCCTCTACGCGCCGCTCCCCCAGGCGCCGCTCCGCTACGCGGCGCCGCCCTGCCCCGGCAGCAGCCGGAGGAAGGGAGCAGCCGTCATCCGGGGGGCGGCCGCCAGGTCGTTCTCGGTGATGCCGAGGGACGCGAGCGTCTGCCACGGCGGCACACCGGCCACCGGGGCGGAGGCGGCGTCCTTGTCGTTCCCTGCTTCGTTCATGAGGACCTCTCTCCGGACAGGGTGCGGGACGTCGGACGGTGGCCGCGGCGCGCGACGCGCAGCCACAGCAGTTGGGAGATGAGCCAGCGCCGCATCGCGCCGAGGTGGGCGGGCGAGCCGTGCACGTCGTCGAACGTCTTGAAGCGCACGTCCTCGAGCGTGCGGCGCAGCAGCGCCTGATCCTCGGCCGGGATGATCTCGTCGCGGCCGCTGGCGACGTACCGGACGGGGATCCGCACCTGCCGCAGCTGCTCCGGCGTGAGCGCGAACTGCCGTAGCCGGTGTCGGAGTTCGGTGAGGTTCGCGCTGCCGGTGAGGCGGCGCAGGGTGTCCGCCGTGATGCCGGGCACCCGGGGCCACCAGGCGTCGTCCGTGAAGAAGCCGGCCACGGGCGCGCCCACGGTGAGCACGCGGCGGATGCGGGAGTCGTCGGCGGCGGCGCGCACGGCGAGGTGGCCGCTGAAGCTGAGGGCGAGCAGCGAGGTGTCGGAGACCTGGGCGCGGTCGGCGAGTTCGTCGAGCAGGAAGCCGAGGATGCGCCAGGAGTCGGGGCCGTAGGTGAAGGTGTTCTCGCCGACGCCCGGCAGTTCGGTGACGACGG
Organism: Streptomyces sp. NPDC031340; assembly: GCF_055569945.1. Classification (NCBI taxonomy): domain Bacteria; kingdom Bacillati; phylum Actinomycetota; class Actinomycetes; order Kitasatosporales; family Streptomycetaceae; genus Streptomyces; species Streptomyces sp. NPDC031340. The sequence continues at coordinate 13,251 of NZ_JBVIIE010000016.1, read as the reverse complement.
CGGCGAAGCCGAGTTTGCGCAGCAGCGGCAGCAGCGGCGCCCACTGTTCCTTCACGCTGACGATGCCGCCCATGACGATCAGCAGCGGGCGGGGCCGGGACCGGTCGAGTCCGGTGGCCCAGCAGACGACGGTGCCGTCGCAGGTCTCGAACTCCAGTCGCTCGATGCCCACTTGGTGCTGCCGCCACCGGTCGAAGGTGTCGACGCACAGGCCCTGGGCGCGGACCCGGTCGGCGTCGCCATGGTACGGGAACCGAGCGAGCGCGAAGTGGCGGCACGCGTCGAGCAGGTCGCCGCGGTCGGCGGCGGCCCTGCCCTCCGCGGTCCACACCGCGGCCCACGACCCGGGGTCCTGGACGGTGTCGCTGGTGATGCGGGCGAGGACGCGCGTGGCGTGCCCGGCCGTCATGCCCTGTCCCCGGGCGTGCAGGCGGGCGAATTCCTTGAGTTCTTCGAGATGGTCCATCGGTCTCCTAGCGAGGGAACCACCGGTTCGGGCCGGTGGCGCCGTCGGGGCGGCGGGGGCGCCGAGGGAGACCCTGGAGACCCTGCCCGCCGGATCCCGCCGGAGCGGCTCTGCACCCCCAGTGTTCCGGCGCCCGCTTGCGCGGTGCTTGTACGCGGGCAGCGGTGCCTTTGCACGGGCAGCGGTTGCCCGCGTGCAGGCAACGGTTGCCTGTGCGCGGGCATCGGCACCGGTTGAGCGGGCAGCGGTCCGGCCCCGCTGGACGCGGGCGGTGGCGGTCAGTCCAGGCGGGACAGGCGGGCCAAGTGGGCCTCGACAGCGTCGGCCGCGACGGCCGGGCCGTCGACGGACCGGATGCGCTCGCGCATGGCCCGTACCCGCTCGGTCACCGAGGGGTCGCCGGTCACCCGCCGCGCGGCCTCGCGCAGGCTCTCCACGGTGACGTCCTCCTTGGCCAGCAGGCGGCCGAGGCCCAGCTCCTGCACGCGCAGGGCATTCGCCCGCTGCTCGTTCGTCTGGGGCACCAGGACCATGGGGACGCCGTTGTCCAGCGACTCCATGGTGCTGTTCATGCCGCCGTGGTTGATGAACAGCCGTGCGTGGCGCAGCACGTCGAGCTGGGGCGCGTACCGGCGTACGTCGACGTTCGCGGGCAGCGGCCCGAGGGCGGCCGGGTCGGTGTGCTCGCCGACGGTGATCAGGACGTCCCACTCGGTGTCGCCGAACGCCTCGATGGCCATGCGGAAGAACTCCGGCCAGCCCCTGGCCGAGGTGCCGAGCGAGATCAGCAGGACGGGGCGGTCCGGCGAGGCCGGCTGCCAGGTGCCCTGGTAGGGGCGTTCGGCGATGCACGGGCCGGTGAAGACGAACCGCTCGTCGAAGGTCTCGCCGGCGTACTGGAATTCGCGGGGCAGGAAGACGAGGGCGAGCTTCTCGATGTGCGTGAGGAAGCGCATCGGGTCGGCGGGCAGTCCGAACCGGGGCAGCAGCGCCGCGAGCTTCAGCGCCGCCTCGACGATCCGCGGGTCGTCCGGCTCGGCCACCGGGAACCTCTCCCGGATGGAGAAGTGTTCGTTCGAGGCCAGCACGGGATACGTCCGGATCAGCGGGATGCCGTGCCCGGCGGCGAAGAAGCGCGCTCCCCACGCCATGAAGTCGTGGACGATCACATCCGGCCTGTTCGCCTCGTAGAAGGGGGTGACCTGGTCGACGAGGGAGGTGGCCTCGTCCAGGCTGCGCAGTCCCTCGCCCGCGGCGTCCTCGGGGGTCAGGGGGGCCTGGTAGAAGTCGCCGAACACCGAGTCGTAGCGGACCGGTTCGGCGCCGGCGGCCTTCATGATGGGGGCGAAGTGGTCGGTCACGGTGCAGGTGACGCGGTGGCCCCTTCGCACCAGTTCCTCGATCACGCCGACCGTGGGGTTGACATGGCCTACGGCCGGAAAGTCGAAGAAAGCGATGTGGCGTCGCACGGGTGGCTCCTCCCGCTCGTCCGGGTTCCGTCAGTTGCGTGAAGTCCGGTGCGTTCCGTCAGTTCCGTCCGGCTCGCCGGTGTGGGTCGCGGACCGGCGTATCCCGTCGAGGAGTTCGGCCTGCCGCAGGGTGTCGCGGGGGTCCGGGAGGGTTCCGGAGCGCACGGCGGCGGCGAACGCCGCGACGGTGGCCGCCACCTGGTCGTGCGGGGCGAGCGGGATCTCCTCGGTCTTCCCGTCGCGGTGCAGGCCGATCACCGGGACATGGTCGGCGGGCGGGGTGAAGGCCCGGTCGACGGTGATGCCGCCCTCGCTGCCCCACAGTTCGTACGACGAGCGGTAGGCGTGCTCCATGCCGAAGGTGATCTGCGCGGTGACGGTGCCGGGTGTGCTCAGCAGCGCGGCGCCGGAGGTCTCCACCCGGCGTCCCGCGCCCCGGACGAGGCGGGCGCCGGTGACGTCGAGGCCGGGGCCCAGGAAGTGCAGCGCGGCCCGCAGCGGGTAGATCCCCACGTCGGCCAGGGCGCCGCCGCCGAGGTGCGGGTCGTAGCGGATGTCACCGTCGGGCAGCGGCGGGATGGTGAACGCGGCGTGGAAGGAGCGGGGTTCGCCGATCGCGCCGTCGGCGACCAGGCGTCGTACCGCCTCGTGCCGGTGGTGGTGGACGAACATCACGTTCTCCATGAGCACCAGGCCCTCGGCGGCGGCGAGTTCGAGCAGGTGCGCGGTGCGGTGGCGGTCGGTGGTCAGCGGCTTCTCGGCGAGGACGGGCCGGCCCGTGCGCAGTGCGGCCTCGGTCCACTCGGCGTGCAGGGCGGCGGGCAGCGGCACGTAGACGGCCTGGACGTCGTCCTGTTCGAGCAGGGCGTCGTATCCGTGCACGGGCCGGCCGCCGAAGCGGTCGGCGACCTCGCGCGCCTTGGCCGGGTCCCGGCTGGCGACCGCCGCGATCTCGATGCCGGGGTCGGCGGCGAAGGCGGGGAGCATACGGCGTACCGCGATGCCCGCGCAGCCGATCACCCCGATCCGCAGGGGTTCGCTCATCGGGTCCGCACCGCCGTCGCGTTGAGGCAGGCGAGCAGGGTGCGGGCCTGGACGTTGAGGTAGTGGCCGTGCCGGACCAGGGAGGTGAGCTGCCCGGGGGTTACCCAGGCGTAGCCGGGCGGCGGGTCCTGCGGGGCGTCGGACTCGTCCGCGTCGACGATGAGGTAGCGGCTCACGGCGTTGAGGAAGCGGCCGCCCTCCTCGGAGTGCACGGCCTCGTAGCGGACCCGGTCCGGGCCGGCGCGCTCCACCGTGTCCAGGAACAACGGGCGTTCCCCGGCGGGCAGATGGGCGTAGTTGTCGGGCGTGTACTGCACGGTCGGCCCGAGTTCGACGGTGTCGAGGAAGCCGGCCTCGACGCGGGCGTGCACCAGGACGTGCGGGACGCCGCCGAACTCGCGGGTGAGGAAGGCGGTGACGCCGGCGCCGACCGGCTCGAACAGGGGCTGGGTCCAGCCGGTCACCTCGCGGTTGCCCGCCTGCACGGACACGGCGACGACGTCGAAGTAGCGGCCCGCCTCGTGCTCGATGGCGCTCTCGCGGCGTTTCCAGCCGGGGAGGTTGTCCAGCGGGACGCGTTCGGCGCGCACGCTGTGCCGGGTGCGTTCGCCGGTGATCCAGGACAGCAGCTCGGTGTCGGTGAGCAGCGCGCCGTACCGGGCGTCGCCGAACGGCAGGCAGGACAGCACCGTGCGGGAGTCCATGTTGACCACGTTGTCCAGGTGCAGCAGTTCGGCGATCTGGCCGAGGGTGAGCCAGCAGAAGTCGTCGAGGAGCGGGACGTCGCGGGTCACCTCGACCACCATGTTGCGGTTGGACTTGTGGTGGAACCACGAGCCGTGTTCGGACTGGAGGACGTCCGCGACGACCCGGCCGCGGTCCGGGCCGACGAAGTACTCGATGTACTTGACGTCCGCGCCGCGGTGGGCCTTGGTGTAGTTGCTGCGGGTCGCCTGGACGGTGGGCGAGAGCTGGAGCAGATTGGGGTTGCCGGGCTCCATCTTGGCCTGCATCAGGAAGTGCAGCACCCCGTCGAACTCCTTGACCACGATGCCCAGGATGCCCACCTCGGGCTGTTTGATGATGGGCTGGTACCAGTCGGCGTACGGGCCGTCGCCGTGCGGTTCGCCCTGCTCGGTGACGTGCAGGCCCTCGACCGTGAAGAACCGTCCGCTGCGGTGCACCAGGTTTCCGGTGGACTCCTGGAAGGTCCAGCCGTCCAGGTCCGCGAAGGGTATCCGCTGCACGCGGAAGGTGTTGGCGCGGCCCCGCTCGGCCAGCCAGGCCGCGAAGTCCTCGGTGTCGAGGTGGGCGCCTCGGGTGGTGGCCGCCGAGCGGGCGATGCGGTCCGGCAGGCTCGCGTTGTCGCGTCTCTGGAGGATGTGGGTCGACGGCATCGGGGGAACTCCCTGTCTTTCTGGAGCGGAGAGCGCGGCCGGGTCAGGCACGGTCGGCCGCGAGGAAGTCGTTGAGGACCCTGCGGTAGTAGTCGGGGCCGAAGCCCAGGTCCGCGACCTGGGGCACCAGGGCGCGCAGCTTCTCGGTGGAGATGGCGTACTCGGCGCCCGCGTCCACGTACTTCTTGCGCGGCGCGAGCCGCAGCGCGCGGGCGAGGTGGTCGACGATGTCCTCCACCGGGGCGGCGAATCCGGAGGCCACGTTGACGGTGTCCGCCCGCAGCCCCGCGGCGAGCAGCCGGTCGGTGATCAGCAGCAGGTCCGTGACGCCGATCAGGTCGCGGACCGCGCGCCGGTGCAGGGTCACCGCCCCGGCCCGGACCTGCCGTACCAGCGTGGGGACGAGCTGGTGGGGGCGGCCGTGCGGTCCGACCAGGTGGGCCAGCCGGAGGATGAGGTGGTCGGCGCCCGAGTCGCGTAACTGCTCCTCGAGTGCGAGTTTGTGTGCGCCGTAGGGGGTGGCGGGGTGGACCGGGGCGTCCTCCCTGCCTGGTCCGTCGGCGAGTCCGTACATTCCGGTCGCGGCGGTCGAGAAGAACAGGAGCAGTTGTCCGCCTTCGGCGCACCGCTTCGCGACGTCGCGCAGCAGTGCGGCCTCCCGCGCGTAGTCCGCGTCGGTGGCGCCGCTGGTCCTGGACTCCCCCGCCGCGAGGGCCACGGTGCCCGGATGCCGGCCGGCCAGCGGACGCAGACTCCGTGCCAGGAATCCGGTTCCCACTATCTCCATCGTCGTCCCGATCTCCTGACGGGAGTCGGAGCTCTCAGCCGCGCTGGGCCACGAACTCCTTGATCGTGGCGGTCATGTAGTCGAGCATCTCGTCGGTGAGCCCCGGGTAGACGCCGATCCAGAAGGTGTGCTCGGTGATGACGTCGCTGTTGGTGAGGTCGCCGACGACCCGGTGCGGCTTGCCGATGTAGGCGGGCTGCCGGGTGAGGTTGCCGGCGAACAGCCGCCGGGTGCCGATCTTGTGCTCCTCGAGGTGGGCGACGAGTTCGGCGCGGGTGAAGCGGGCCTCGGGGTCGACGGTGATGACGAAGCCGAACCAGCTCGGGTCGGACTTCCGGGTGGGCTCCGGCAGCAGCAGGCCGGGCACGCCGTCCAGTCCCTCGCGCAGCCGGCGCCAGTTGCGGCGCCGCGCCTCGATGAAGCCGTCCAGCTTGTCGAGCTGGGCGAGACCGAGCGCGGCCTGGATGTCGGTTCCCTTCAGGTTGTAACCGACGTGGGAGAAGATGTACTTGTGGTCGTACCCGGCCGGCAGGTCGCCCAGCTGGTACTCGAACCGCTTGAAGCAGGTGTTGTTCATGCCGGGTTCGCACCAGCAGTCGCGGCCCCAGTCGCGCAGCGACTCCACGATGCGGGCCAGGCCCAGGTCGGAGGTGAGCAGGCAGCCGCCCTCGCCCATGGTGAGGTGGTGCGCCGGGTAGAAGCTGACCGTGGTCATGTGGCCGAAGGTGCCGGTGAGCCGGCCGTCGTAGGTGGAGCCGACCGCGTCGCAGTTGTCCTCGATGAGGTAGAGGCCGTGCTCCTCGGCGAGCTGGGCCACCTCGGCGACCTCGAAGGGGTTGCCGAGCGCGTGCGCGATGATGATCGCCCGCGTCTTCGGGCCGATGGCCTGGGCCACCCGCTCGGCGGTGGTGTTGTACGTGCCCAGTTCCACGTCCACGAAGACCGGGACCAGCCCGTTCTGCAGGATCGGGTTGACGGTGGTGGGGAAGCCGGCGGCGACGGTGATCACCTCGTCGCCCGGCTTCAGCGCCCGGTCGCCGAGTTCGGGCTGGGTGAGGGCGGAGACGGCCAGCAGGTTCGCCGACGAGCCCGAGTTGGTCAGGTGGGCCTTGCGTCGCTTCAGCCGCTTGGCGAAGCGGGACTCGAACTTCTTCGAGCTGGGTCCGGCGGCGATGCGCATGGTCAGCGCCGCCTCGACGAGGGCGACCCGGTCCGCCTCGTCCAGGACGGCGCCGGACGGCCAGATCTCGGTCACGCCGGGCACGAACTCCCGGTCGGGCGCGGTCTCGCGGTGGTACCTGCGGACCTCGTCCAGCACCAGTTCCTTGTGGTCGATGGTGTCGCTCATCGTCATGTCCTTCCGTTGACCGGTGCCGGCACAGCGGCTGCGAGCAGGTCGCGCAGCGAGTCGTCGAGGGTGCGGCGCGGCCGCCAGCCCAGGAGCCGCAGCGCCCGTGAGACGTCGAGTTGCTGCCACGCCACGTCGGTGCGCGGGGACGGGGCGGGGGCGGCCTCGACGACGGGGACGTCCACGCCGCTGAGGCGGACCATGCGGTCGATCAGCGCGCGCATCGGCACGGCCTCGCCGCGCCCGACGTTGATCACCCGGCCGCTCACGTCGGCCCTCGGCGCGGCGGCGGCGGCCCGTACGGCGTCGACGGCGTCGTGCACGTCGACGAGGTCGCGGCGGGCGTGCAGCGGCGGGAGCCGCAGTTCGTCGGGGCGTTCGCCCAGGGAGCGGGCGCGGGCGGCCGCGCCGAGGTGCGCGGCGACCCGGCCGAAGAGGCTGCCGGCCGGCACCCCGGCGCCGATCACGTTGGCGAGGCGGAGCACCACACCGTCCAGGCCGTCGTCGGCGGCGGCCCGCAGGACGGTCCGCGTGCCGAGGAGTTTGGTACGCCCGTACGGTGTGACGGGTGCGGGCTCCTGCTCCTCGCGGGTGCCGGCGCCCGGGGTTCCGGCGCCGTACTCGTGGACGGTGCCGAGCTGGATCAGCCGCGGCGGGTACGGCAGTCCGGTGAGCGCCCGGGTGAGGCGGACGACCAGGTCCGCGTTGCCCGCGGTCATCTCGGCCGCGTCGCCCTGCCAGACCCGGCCGGCGGCGTTGACGACCACGTCGGGCCGCAGCGAGCCGAAGAGGGCGGCGAGGTCCGGTGCGCCGGCGGCGAGCAGGTCCATGGCCACGTGCCGCGCGTCCGCCGGCCCGTCGTCGGCCGGGTTGCGGGACACCAGGTGCACCTGGGCGCCGTCGGCGCGGAACGCCTCGCCGATGCGCCGGCCCAGGTAGCCGGTGCCGCCGAGCACCACCACGCGCGGCCCGGCCGCCGCGCCGCGGTCAGCCGTGTTCACGGCCGGCCCCGTACTTGACGGCCTTCCACCAGTCGGGGTGGTCGCGGTACCAGGCCACCGTGGCGGCCAGGCCCTCCTCGAACCCGATCTCGGGCGCGTAGCCGAGCTCCTCGCGGATCTTGGACTCGTCGATGGAGTACCGCAGGTCGTGCGCCTTGCGGTCGGCGACGTGGCGGATCATCTCCTGGCCGGATCCGGTCAGTTCGAGCAGGCGCTCGGTGATGGCGCGGTTGGTGCGCTCGTTGCCGCCGCCGATGTTGTAGATCTCGCCGGCCCGGCCGCGGTCGAGCACCAGGTGGATGCCGCGGCAGTGGTCGTCCACGTGCAGCCATTCGCGGATGTTGCGTCCGTCGCCGTACAGCGGGACCTGCCGGCCTTCCAGCAGGTTGGTGACGAACAGCGGGATGAGCTTCTCGGGGTGCTGGTAGGGCCCGTAGTTGTTGGAGCAGCGGGTGATGGAGAGGTTGACCCCGTGCGTGCGCCAGTAGGTGCGGGCGACCAGGTCGGAGCAGGCCTTGGAGGCCGCGTAGGGGGTGTTGGGCAGCAGCGGCCAGTCCTCGGTCCAGGAGCCCTGGTCGATGGAGCCGTACACCTCGTCGGTGGAGACGTGCACGACCCGCTCGACGCCGCTGTCCAGCACGGCGTCGAGGAGTGTCTGGGTGCCCAGGACGTTGGTGCGGAAGAACGGGCCCGCGCCCTCCAGGGAGCGGTCCACGTGGGACTCGGCGGCGAAGTGCACCACGGCGTCGTGTCCGGGCAGCAGTTCGCGCAGCAGGCCCAGGTCGCAGATGTCGCCCCGGACGAACTCCAGGCGCGGGTGCGCGGCGGGCAGGTTGTCGCGGTTGCCCGCGTAGGTCAGCTTGTCCAGGGCGGTGACCTGGGCGTCCTCCCAGCCCGGGTAGGCGTTCCGGAGGAGGTTGCGGACGAAGTTGGAGCCGATGAAGCCGGCTGCTCCGGTGACGAGGATCCTCATGCGGCCACTTCCACTCTGGTGTGGTCTCCGACGACCAGGCGGTAACGGTCCGTGCTCTGCCCGCTGGTGCCGACCGAGGCGGAGCGGCCGATGACGGAACTGCGCAGGCCCTGGACGCCGGTGACCGACGCGCCGTCCAGGGCGATGGAGTACTCCAGCCGGCTTCCGGTGACCGTGCAGGCGCGCCCGATGGAGGTGTGCGGGCCGATGTGGCTGTCCTCCACGACCGTGCCGGCGCCGATGATCGCCGGGCCCTCGATGCGGGAGCGCACGATGCGCGCCCCCTCCTCCACGACGACCGGCCCGGCGAGCACGCTGGCCGCGTCGATGTCACCGTGCAGGGCCGGCCGCAGGCCCTCCAGGATGTGCTGGTTGCACTCGAGGAGGTCCTCGACGTTGCCGGTGTCCTTCCAGTAGCCCTGGTACTGGCCGGCCCGCACGTCGGCGCCGGTCGACACCAGCCACTGGATCGCGTCGGTGATCTCCAGTTCGCCGCGGGCGCTGGGCCGGATGGACCGCACCGCGTCGTGGATGGCGGCGGTGAAGAAGTACACGCCCATCAGGGCGAGGTCGCTGCGCGGCCGCTCGGGCTTCTCCACCAGGCGCAGCACCTCGCCGCCGGGGCCGAGTTCGGCGACGCCGAAGGCGCGCGGGTCGGGCACCTTGTAGACCACGACGTGGGCGGCCGGGCGGTGCGCGGCGAACTCCTCCGCGATCCCGGCGATCCCGTCGGGCAGCATGTTGTCGCCGAGGTACATGACGAAGTCGTCGTCGCCGAGGAAGTCGCGGGCGATGGCGACGGTGTGGGCGAGGCCGAGCGGAGCCTCCTGCCGGATGTAGGTCAGCTGTGCCCCGAGCCGGGAGCCGTCCCCGAGCGCCTGCTGGATCTCCTGGGCGCGGTCGCCGACGATGACGCCGACCTCGGTCACGCCCAGGTCCAGGATGTTGCCGAGGACGTATTCCAGGACCGGCCGGTTCGCGACGGGGATGAGCTGTTTGGGCATGGAGTAGCTGAAGGGCCGCAGGCGGGTGCCCGATCCGCCGGCCAGCACCAGAGCCTTCATGGGAGGTCCTCTCGCTTCATGTGTTGATGCCTCTTCGGTCCGGTGCGCGGTGCGCGGCCGACAGCGCGGCCGACAGGGCCTCGGCCGGGTCCTGTCCGCCCGGGTGTACGGGCGGTCGGGTGTACGGGCGGTCGGGCCGGGTTCTGCCCGCCCCGGTGCGTGGGCGGTCGGGCCGGGTCCTGCCCGCCCGGGTGCGTGGGCGGTCGGGCGGTGTCGTCCTCGCCCCGGTGCGTGGGCGGCCGGCGGCACCGGGGTGGCGCCGGGTCAGGCGGCGGTGAACTCCGGCAGCGTGCCCGCGGCCAGGGCCTCGGCGAGCGTCGGTGCCTTCGCGTCCTTGTCCGAGACCAGCGGTGTCCCGGCGCACTCCCAGGGAAGGTCCAGGTCGGGGTCGAGCGGGTTGATGTCGATCTGTGTTCCGGGGACGTAGGTGGTGGAGACGACGTAGCAGATGCAGGCGTCGTCGGTGAGCGCCAGGAATCCGTGGCCGACGCCCTCCGGCACGTACACGGACCGGCCGGAGGCGGCGTCGAGTTCGTTGACCCGGTGCCTGCCGAAGGTGGGCGAGCCGACCCGCAGGTCGACGACGATGTCCCGCAGCGCGCCCCGGACGCAGGTGACGAACTTGGCCTGTCCCGGGGGGATGGTCACGCTGTGGATGCCGCGCAGGGTGTGGCGCCGGGACACCGAGTAGTTGATCTGGCGGGGCCGGAAGACGATCCCCGCGGAGCGCTCCAGTTCGTCGGTGCGCAGCGACTCGTAGAACACGCCCCTGCTGTCGGGTATGTGGTGCGGCTCGATCAGGAACGTGCCGGGGATGCCGATCTCCTCGACGCGCACGCTCGCCCCCTCCTGCTGAAGTCGACTGGCCTCGGTGCCGTGCGGCGGCGGACGCCCGCGGCTCAGCCGCGGTGCTCCGCGGTCAGCCGCTCCAGGACCGGGACGACGTCCTTCGGTGCCGGGGCGGCCAGCATGTCCTCGTACAGGGCGCGGGCGCCGAGCTGGAAGGACGGCTCCTCGATCAGCCGGACGAGGTCCTTCTGCAGGCTGTCGACGTCGATCGCCGCGGGGTCGGCGACCAGTCCGGCGCCCCGGCGGGCGACGTAGCGCGCGGTGACCATCTCGTCCCACATCGGCAGCGGCACGACGAGCTGCGGCACCTTGAACGCCACGGCGGCGGCGAACGTCCCGCCGCCCCCGTGGTGGATGATCGCCGAGCTGCTCGGCAGCACCTGGCCGAGCGGGATGTACTCGAGGGCGCGGACGTTGTCCGGGAGCGTGCCGGCCGCTTCCAGCTGCTCGCTGTTCAGCGTGGCGACCAGTTCCAGGTCCAGGCCGGCGACGGACTCGAAGAACTCCCGCATCGGGAAGCCGCTGTGCCGGCCGGCCAGCAGCCGGCGGCTCACTCCCAGGGTGAGCACGGCCCGGGGCCGCTCGGGGCGGGTGTGCAGCCAGCCGGGAAGCGTGGTGCCCCCGCTGTACGGGACGCGGCGGACGGGTACGTACGTCAGGTCCAGCGGGGTGCGCATCCGGGACTGGGTCAGGTCGAGGGTCCACTGGCCGGTCAGCGTCTCCTCGGTGAAGTCGAGGCCGTAGCGCTCCAGGACCGGGCCCAGCCACGGCATCCAGGGGTCCTCGGTCAGGCCGGACGACGGATCGGCCAGCTCCTGGCGCGTCCTGGCGCGGACCAGGCCGATGTTGTCGGTGCCGAACAGCAGGCGCGCGTGCGCGGCGCCGCAGCTCCGGGCGGCCACCGCGCCGGTCGGCGCCAGCGGGTCCCACAGGACGAGGTCCGGGCGCCAGTCCCTGGCGAACTCGACCAGGGTGTCCAGGACGGGCCGGCGCCCGCCCTCGACCGCCGGCGGCGGGTAGTAGGCGTTGAACATGCCCCCGAGCACGGCCCTGGCCGTGCGCCAGGAGTCCGGGTCGTCGGGGTCGAGGGCCAGGGTGGGCCGGTCGGGGCCGGCGCCGGCGATGAGGGGCGCGAGCGAGGCGGTGAGTTCCTCCTTGCCGCCCAGCGAGACCGCGGTGAGGCCGGCCGAGGTGATGTTCTCGATCACCTTCTGGTCGACCACACCTTCGGGGCTCGCCACCACGACCTCGTGGCCGGCGCTCTGCAGCGCCCACGCCAGCGGAATGGCTGGATAAAGATGTGCCGATGCCGGAAAGATGGTGAAAAGAACGCGCATCGCTGACCTCTCCGAGACTGCCGGCGCGATGCCGACGCGTACGGTTCGCACGCATCCTGCGGGCGCCCTCTAAAGAGCCGCTTGTGCACCGCGAACGGGGAGCACGGGGGTGCACAGGGGTGTACGGAGCTGCACAGGGGTGTACGGGGTGCCGCGCCGCCGTCGGGTGCGGCGCCCGGCCCGGGGCGGGTGCGGCGCCCGACCACCGGCCGGGGATTCGCCGCAGCGGGCGGATCGGCCGCAACTCTTCCTTTCAAGTCGGCCAGTTACGCCGTTGTGCGCCCGCAGGGGTTTGAATGCCGCACAATTTTTACGAGGTTGACTTACCATCTCCGCAGGATGGAGGCCGTGAAGATGATCGAGAGTCATGAACGGTCCGACAGCGCGGACGAGTTGGGCAACGCGCACATCTACGCGGGAGTTCGGTGATGCTGAACCTCCGGGACCATCCCGCCGTGCTCTGTATCAAAGGCCACGAAAGGTCCGACAGCGCGCATGAGTTGACCAACGCGCCCGTCTCCCGGGGAGTTCGGTGATACGCATACTGATCGCCGAGGACATGAACATGGTTCGCGGCGCCCTGGTGGCGCTGTTGAACCTCCAGGACGACCTCGACGTGGTGTGTGAGGTGGCACGCGGGGACGAGATCGTCGACATGGCGCTCAAACACCGGCCCGACGTCGCCATCATCGACATCGACCTGCCCGGTGTCGACGGCCTGTCGGCCGCAGGCCGGCTGCGCGAGCGGCTCCCCCAGTGCCGCGTCCTCATCCTCACCAGTCTGAGCCGCCCAGGCGCCCTGCGCCGGGCCCTGGAGACCCGGGTCGCCGGCTATCTCCGCAAGGACGCCCCGTCCTCCGAACTCGCCACCGCGGTACGGCGGGTGGCGGCGGGGCACCGGGCCGTCGACCCGGAACTGGCGCTGGCCGCCTGGGGGGAGTACGAGAGTCCCCTCACCGACCGGGAGACGGAGGTGCTGCGGCTGGCGGCGGAGGGCGCGGAGCCCCGGGAGATCGCCTCCACGCTCCGCCTGTCGGCGGGGACGGTGCGCAACTACCTGACGACCATCGTCGCCAAGCTCAACGCCCGCAACCGCGTCGACGCGATCCGCATCGCGAGGGACGCCGACTGGCTGCTGTGACGGGGAGCCGCGGGCTGCTGCGACGCAGTCCGCGGGCCGGTGTGACGGGGGTCGCGGGCCTCGGCGGGGTATCGCCGCAGGCCGGACGTCCTGATCGAACGGCGTTCTGATCAACGGGCTTTGGCCGATCACAAGGGGCGTTCCCTAGCGTGCGGCGCAGGCAACAAGCTGCGTCGACGCGAAGGAGCGGCCGGTGGCCGTCGATACGACTCATTCCAGTGGCACGAGCGCCCCCGGGGAGCGGGAGGCGGACGGTGCGGCCCTCCCGGTTCACGAGGTCCGCCGGCTGGACCGGGTGATCATCCGGTTCGCGGGTGACTCGGGTGACGGTATGCAGCTCACCGGTGACCGTTTCACGTCGGAGACGGCGTCGTT